>NZ_JAMYMK010000012.1:0-207553 GCF_040318565.1 Mesorhizobium sp. M1142 | reverse complement strand
CATAGTAGGTGTCATTGCCACCATAGCCGGTCATCGTGTCGGCGCCGCCGAGGCCGTTGATGAAATTGGCGCCGGCATTGCCCTGGATCGTCTGGGCAAAGCCGTTGCCTGTGAGATTGATTGCCGTCGTGCCGGACGGATTGCTGGTGGCGAGAAGCTCGATCTCCGACCCGGCCGCAAGCGCATGACTTACTGACGCGAGTACTTTATCGGTACCGCCGCCTACGGCCTCGATGACCTTGTCACCGGCATTGTCGGCATAGTAGGTGTCATTGCCACCATAGCCGGTCATCGTGTCGGCACCACCGCCGCCGTTGATGATGTTCGCGCCGGCGTTGCCTTGGATGGTCTGACTGAACTCGTTGCCGCTGAGGTTCATTGCCGTCGTGTCGGATGGATATCTTGCGGCGAGAAGCTCGATCTGGGTGCCCGCCGAAAGCGCATGGCTCACTGACGTGATCACCCGGTCGGAGCCGCCGCCCACCGCCTCGATGACCTTGTCACCGGCATTGTCGACATAGTAGGTGTCATTGCCACCATAGCCGGTCATCGTGTCGGCGCCGCCGAGGCCGTTGATGACATTGGCGCCGGCATTGCCCTGAATGGTCTGAGCAAAGCCGTTGCCTGTGAGATTGATTGCCGTCGTGCCGGACGGATTACTGGTGGCGAGAAGTTCGATCTCCGATCCGGCCGCAAGCGCATGACTGACCGAGGCGAGTACTTTATCGGTACCGCCGCCCGCAGCCTCAATCTCCTTATCGCGGACATCGTCGACATAATAGGTATCATTGCCGCCATAGCCGATCATCGTGTGGCCGCCGGCTCCGTGGAATACATCGTCGCCACTGGTGCCATACAAGATGTCGCTTGTGTCGACGGGAGGCGGGGTGGTTCCGGTGGTAGCGAGGTTGTGCTCCCGGAAAAAGGCCTGCAGTTCGGAGGAGCTTTCAAGCGCGGTGTCGCCGTTCTGCGTTCCCCATTTATAGGTGTAGTCGAAGCCGGGCGTCGGCACCAGTGCGGCCCAATGATCGATCATGATTTGCATCTGTTCGGGGGTGGGCATGACATGTCTTCCGCCATCGGAAGTCTCCCAGTTACCGCCGCCAAAGGCCTGGTAGACCGGAACGATGTTGCTAACCGGGATGCCCGACTTCACCGCTGCAGCCACGGCTCGATCGATCATGTCGTAGTCGACCGTGTCCGTTCCCGTGCGCACCGGATAGGGGTCTATTCCGAAATAGTCGATATGCGTGTTGGCCGGATTGTAGGTGTTCGTAAAATCCGGATTGGTCGGGGATCCCATATTCATCATGGTGATGAAGGTCTTGGCGCCCGGAAAATGCTCATGGATCCAGTCGGATTCCGCCTTCAGGTTCTCAGCGGTTGCGTAGGTGCCCCACCTGCCGGTGGGATCGGGCTCGTCAACAAGATAGAATCCGAACACGTTCGGATTGCCGAGGAAGGGGGTCATTTTCTCGATGAAGGATGAGGTTACGCCCTCGTGCTCATTCAGATACACCAGGCCCTTCATGCCATCCGGCAATGCGTTGACCTGGCTAACATATTGAACGTCGGCCAGATTGAACCCGGCGGTTGCGATTTCGGTGGCGGAGCCACCCGAGGCGTAGTGCAGAGTTGCCATCCAATATTCCTTTGTCTCATTCGATAGCGCCCGGGGATTGCCTACTAGAGGGTGTATATTAGCGCCAAATCACATACCTGCAGCCTCTGATAGAATGGTTGATCGCCAGTAGGAATGCTGCACAGAGGGAGAAATCCCAATAGATGTATTAAATAAATATCAAGTATACAATCAAGTTAAGCTCGCATAGCTATGCAGATCAATCCAATTTAATTGAAAATCGATAGATTAATTGTCTAAAAAATTTAGCCTGCATGTTGCGGTATTGAGTTGTTAATTTAGCTGTTAACCTGCAAATTTACAGATCAGAAGAACATTTAGTCTAAGGGACAAGGCCCTTCGTAGTCTCATTGCCGCAACCAATTAGTTGTGGACAATTCGTAAGCGTCTGCCCGCTCGTCGCGGGATATCGGTCGGCAGATCAGGTTTTCGACATCGGAGGGGTCGAATCGGCTTGCCCGCTGGTCGCAAGGAGGCAAGCCGCGTCAGGGATTGTGGGTGAGAGGGCTGATCATCATGCCTGGTAACACGCGGACCGGACAGGGAGCTTAGGAATCCCAGCGTAGAGCAGCCGTACAGCGCACGACTGTCGGAAGGGCTTTCTTCGGTTGGCTTATCAGTGACGAGTCCGGCTTGGCAGAACTCGCCAGAGTTCGAGGCACAATTCATCGGCGTATCCACAAGATGCCGTCGAGGTGCTTCGCGCTATGCGTAAGGCCGTGATCCCAATGCGGTTTACCTCATTCAAACAGACGAGGACAGTAGGCAAGCCTCCTCCTACCGTACCCTTTCACGCGCACAGAAGTAACGAAGCAGAACCATGAAAGCAGATGCGAAAGGTAGTTACTTCATGCGACCGAAACACGGCGCACGGACGGGAGCTTCGGGATGAATCCGCATCTCGTTTGTGTGGGAGGCGAAGATCACGCCCTGAGAATTCCGTTCCTAATGTCGCTGCGCGAAAGCGGCTTCCGGGTCACAGCGGTTTCGACCGGCGATGAGGCTGCGTTTTTGCGGCATGGCATTCCGCATCGCGGCTACGGTTTCGACCGATTTGCCAGCGGCGGTGGCGAGTGGACCGCCGTAAGAGCGATTCGGAAACTGGTTGCGGAACTCCGGCCTGACATTGTCCAAAGTTTCGACACCAAGCCTAACCTGCTGGCACCCCTTTCGCTGCGCGGAACAGTTCCGGTCGTACGCACGATCAACGGCCTCGGCTGGACATTCTCCTCGCTGGAACCGCGGGCTCTGGCCTTGCGTCCAATCTTTTGCGGACTGCAGTGGCTTGCTTCCTTCTGGACGGCAGCGACGGTGTTTCAGAACCGGGACGATGAGGCCTTCTTCAAGCGCTTTCGATTAATTGAACCCGGCAGCGGAAGAGTGATCCGCAGTTCTGGCATCGACGTCGATGCGTTCGCCATGGCGAGGCATCTTGCTCCGCCGGCAACGAAAATGCGCAAGGAATTAGGGCTCCAGTCAGCGGAGATCGTGATTTTTGTGGGCCGGCTGACCCGCCAGAAGGGCATCCCGATACTGCTTCAAGCAGTGCCCCGCGTCCTTTCCAAAAGACCTAACGCTCGTTTCGTGCTTGTCGGCCCTTGGGAGTCCGAAGGTCCATTTGCAGTCGACAAGTCGGAAATCGATCGACACGCTCCTCATGTTATCGCGCTTGGCCCACGACGCGATGTTTCAGCCCTTCTTGGCATGGCCGACGTGTTCGCCTTCCCCACACAATATCGGGAAGGAATCCCGCGCGTCCTGCTCGAGGCAGGGCTGGCGGGTTTGCCCATCGTTGCCTCGAACATGCCCGGCTGCAATGAAGTGGTCGAGGATGGATGGAACGGCTATCTTGTCCAACCGCACGACGCCGATGGTCTTGCATCTCGAATAGTTGACATCCTTTCCGACCGCAGTCGCGGAAAGGTCATGGGCGGTCGTTCCGTCGAACTTGTCCGGGAGCAGTTCGCGCTGCCGCGGGTGGTGGCCCAATATTGCGATCTGTACAAAAATATCCTTGGCGCCAAACCCTACAGCGATCTCGCCCGACCGGCGTCTCCGATCTTGTTTGGAGAGGGTGCTGCGAGAAGCAGATTGGACTGGCGCCGATGATCCGGGACGCGATCCTGGCCTGCGGCCTCGCAACGACCTATGCGGTGCAACTCGACATTCCAGGGTCGCCCTTAGGGGTTGGCGAACTGTTCATCGTACTTTGGATCATGCTGTCGATTGGGCGCGTACTCGCCGGGGGCCACCTGGAGACAAGGCCGGCGCTGACACGCCTTGTGAGCTTCTGGACGATCATGGCGCTTGCTCTCGGGATCGGCACCGTCGTCGGCTATCTGACCACAATTCTATATCTGACGGGCCTGATGCACGATACGATGGCCTACCTGCTGTTGGTCAGCATCACCTGCCTTGCCGCTGCAGAACCCGACGCTGATCGCCGGCTGCGTCGTACTGGCTGGTGGGTTGTGGGCATCGCGAATATCGCGCTTGCCGTTCAGCTGGGACAGGGCTGGGGCTGGATCCCCCAAGCAGGCGTCGATCCCTGGTACTGGGACCGCTTCCGTGGCTGGTCGCATAATCCAAACCAGCTCGCGCTTTACTGCGCAATCTTTGGCCCGCTAGCCTTGCATCTTGCGACCACCACCAGCAATCGATGGGGCAGGTTTCTTGGGATCGCCAGCTTGTTCCTGACCTTCTATGTCGGGAGGCTGACAAAGAGCGATACCTATCTGTACACCAGCATCCTGACCTGCCTGACGTTCCTCGGGCTGCGGATCAGGACATGGCTCAAGACCGGTGGCAACAGAGTCAGCTTTTCACGGCAAGCCGTCCTCCTGTTGCTTGTCGGTATCCTTCCGTTGGCGATCGCGATAACCCCTTACGCCGTAACTGAGGCGAGCGTCTTCGAAAATTTCGCCAAGGGCCTGACCAAGGACAAAGGCGGCGAGGCCACTGCCGAAACCGCCGCACTCCGCGTGCATCTCTGGAACGAAGCGCTGGAGAAGGGCGCCGAATCCGGGTCGCTGGGCCTTGGTCCAGGTCCGCATCTCGAGCGCCCATCAGTGTTCGACTCGCAATTTCTGGAACGGCCCTTCGAGGCTCACAACACGATCCTCGACCTGTACACTCAAGGTGGTCTCATTGCGGTTCTGGCGCTGGTCTGGATAGTCGGCGCCGCCATCATATCGGTGTGGCGTGCGAAGCTCGACGCGCTGTTAGCGCTCGTGGTGTCAATCATCATCTTCGGGATGCCGCATCTGATCATCCGCCACCCGATCGTATGGTTTGCGCTAACCATCTGCCTTGTCGCCGGTACGCCGAAAGCAGTTTCTGCAATCTCCAACAATCCGGGGTAATGGTATGTGTGGTATTGCCGGAATTCTTCTTGCCTCCGATTCAGCCGACACGAGGCCGCTCAGGGCAATAGAGCAGATGACGGCCGCACTTCGTCACCGCGGGCCGGATGGCGAGGCATTCTGGGTAAACTGTGAATCGGGGGTGGCCTTCGGCCACAGGCGGCTGGCCATAGTTGACCTGTCAGAGGCTGGCCGTCAGCCGATGCATTCTGAAAGCGGCCGATATGTCATTACATTCAACGGCGAAATATACAATTTCCGTGATTTGCGCCGTGAGCTGGAGAGTACAGGCCATCATTTTCGGAGCGCCAGCGATACCGAAGTCATGCTCGCCGCAATTGAGAGTTGGGGCCTCGAAAAAGCACTCACCCGTTTCGCCGGCATGTTCGCTTTAGGATTGTGGGACCTTAGGACAAGGACGCTCCATCTCGCCCGCGACCGAATGGGTAAAAAGCCGCTTTATATCGCCTCAACACGCGATGCACTTGTTTTTGCTTCCGAGTTGAAGGCGATCAACCGTTTTCCAGGGTTTTGCCAGGAGCTCGATATCGATGCGGCCGCGGCAATGCTTTCGAAGGGATGGGTACCGGATGACAGCTGCATTTGGCGAGGCGTGTTCAAGCTGCCGCCGGGTTCGGTCCTGTCGGTAACGGCCGCTGAGTTCTCCGGGGAACGCAGTGTCGCCTCTCTGTCGCATCGCATTCGACACTGGTGGTCGCTGGCCGAAGCCGCCACGAAAGGGCGGGCGGAACAGGTCGCCGGCAGCGACGAGGAACTCACCAATGAACTGGACGGCCTGCTTCGACTTGCCGTTCGGGAGCGCATGATCGCTGACGTCCCGCTCGGGGCCTTCCTGTCGGGCGGAATAGATAGCTCGACGGTTGTGGCCCTTATGCAGGCTCAATCGGAAAAGCCCGTGCGCACGTTCACGATCGCTTTCGGAGAGGGCGGGTTCGATGAGGCTCCCCACGCTGCGGAAGTCGCGCGCCATCTGGGGACCGACCATACCGAACTCCACCTTTCGGCTGCCGTAGCGCGCGACGTCATTCCAGAACTGCCGCAGATCTGGGACGAGCCATTCGCTGACGAATCGCAGATACCAACTCTGCTGGTGGCGCGGCTCGCCCGGCGGCACGTTACGGTGGCTCTGTCGGGCGACGGTGGCGATGAATGCTTCGCCGGCTACGCCCGCCACTTCATGGCGGCCCGCCTGCGACGACAGCATATTCTGCCGTCAGCACTGCGTCGGGCGCTCGCGGCAGGCACTGGGTTATTGGCCCGTGCAGCCCGCCACGATCTCGTCGGCAAGCTGCCGCTTTCGGAGGGTGCACGGCATGCGCTTCGGGGGGATCGGCTGAATCGCCTAGCTCAGCTGCTTGCTGCAGCCAACGAGGACGAGTTGTATCGGCGACTTACGGGATCATCGAACGAGAACCTGAGCCTCCACCAGCCACCCTCATCAATTCACGTCGATCACCGGCTTGATGGGCTGCTGTCCCGTCTTTTGTATGACGATATGGCTGGATACCTCCCCGGGGACATATTGGTGAAGCTGGACCGCGCCAGCATGGCCAACAGCCTCGAGGGGCGATGCCCGCTGCTCGATCATCGGGTTGTCGAATTTGCCTGGCGCCTGCCGACGAATACGAAAGTTCGTAATGGCAAAGGCAAGTGGATTCTTCGTCAGTTGTTGCGCCGGTACGTTCCGCAGCGGCTGATCGAGCGGCCGAAGCAAGGTTTTGATGTTCCTATAGCAGTCTGGCTGAGAGGCCCGCTGCTGAGTTGGGCAAACGACCTTGTCGCCGATATGCGTTTGTCCGGAGACGGGATTTTCGACCTTGCAGAGGTGGATGCGTGCTGGCGCGATCACGTTGACGGCAGGCACGACCATTCTCGTGAATTGTGGCCCGCTTTGATGTTCCAGGCCTGGCACAACGAGGCAAGGCGGCCATCGCCCACAGCAACGGGTTCTCGCGTGCCCGAACTTACAGGAGATTAAGATGGAAGGGTCCATAGTTAGCCGCATCCACCTTCCGCACGTTAACGAAATGCACGTGCCTGCGCGCGAAATCGCTCCGCGCATGAAACGGCCTTTACGCGAACAGATGGACACGCAAACCCCATTCCATCAGCTCCTCATTACCCTCTCAAGAAAAAAATGGTTCCTGCTGGCCATGGTCATCACTGGCGGTGTATTAGCCGCGCTTGCGGGTCTTGCACGGCCTGCCCTGTATGAAGCCACCGCACAGGTAATCGTCGACGCACCTAGTAGAGCAGCCCCTGCCGGCGGCTCGGTCTCTACTCAAGATGTGCTGGATTCCAGCATTGACGACCACATCACCATGCTCTCGTCGCAAGGCCATCTGCGAAGCGTGGTGGCAGCGCTGCGCAAAACGGACGCTCTCAACAATACTAGAAAGGTTGATGCTGTTACCGAAAATTCTGCTGCTGACCCTGCGGGCGTCGAGCCGCCGAAGTTGCGCTCGGGTACAGCCGATCTGCTGGCCAAAATTTGGCCGCGAAGCACTCCGGCGGAGCCAGATGCGGCTGAACTCAAGATACTCCGTAAGGGTATAAGGATCGGCCAGGAGCTGCGATCGAGGGTCATCAGTGTCGGCTTCACCGATCACGATCCGGCGCGAGCTGCTTTGATCGCCAATACCTTTGTCCAAGTGTATATTGGCGATCTGGCAAGGAAAAGCCAAGCATCGGACAGACTGGAACTTGAATCGATAGTTGCCGGACTTCCAGCTACACAGAACAGTCTCGCAGAAGCGACCGATCGTCTTGAGAGGTATCGGCTGAGCCATGGCGCGATCGACCAAGGTGCAGCGGATAATGCCGCCAAGGAGATAGTCGAACTCACCCAGCAAATCTCCTTGTCGAAAGCCGATCTCTCCGCATCGGAATCTCGACTTCAACACATTCAGGACTTGCGAAAGGGGGGCGCGTCGGTTGCCGCGGTAGCCGAAACCATCGGATCACCCGTGCTGGCCGATCTCTTGGCACGCCAGGCCAACGGCACAACAGATGAGGATGTCACAAATGCGATCGATCGTGAGATCGAACAAGAAATCGCCCGCGTCGCTGCCGAGACGAACATCTATCGCTCCCAAATAGCGGTGCTGCAAAAGCGTAAGGACGTCCTGGATGCGGTTGTGGCCGATACAGCCGGCCGGCTTTCCGGATTGCGCGCTCTCGAGCCCCAGGTCGGCATCCTGACGCAGCGCTACAACGACCTTTTGACCCGGCAACAAGACTTGATGCGGCGTATCGCAAGTCCATCCCCCGGAGTCAGGCTTCTCTCAGCGGCGTGGCCTCCTACCAATCCAACGACTCTGTCGCCAATATTTCTTATTCCGCCCGGCATGGTTGTGTTTGGCCTGATTGGGGGGATCTTCATACTTGTCCGCCAACGCTTCGATAGCACCTTGCACGGAGAGGCCGAAGCTGAAGCCGCGCTCAAAGTTCCGTGCCTCGGGCTGATACCCCAGGCTGCCACAACGCACGCGAGGCGACTGCAGCAGCTGGTTTCAGGTCAGCAGGAGTCAAGATACAGCCGCGCCGTGACGGCCCTGCTTGTCGCTGCAGCGCCCCAGCGGGCGAGGGATTGCTCGAACATAATCTTGATAACATCCTGCAGTGAGGATGATGGCAAGACCGAGCTCGCATGGAGCATGGCCTTGGCGGCCACAAGACTTGGAGGGCGAGTACTCTTTATTGATCTGGACCGCACGGACCGCCGCCTTACAGGCGAGTTTGTGAAGGAATTCAGCGCACGTAAGCCGCACAATTTTTTTGGAGACTATATCAATGACCGTTGTGCGCTGCGTGATGCGATAGCTGGAATGTCGGCAATCGGAATCGATTTCATGGCGCTCGCACCGTCGGAGGATCTGCTGCCCTTACTGTCCAGTGTCGATGGCTCCCCTTTCAAAGATGAACTGCACTCGGTCTATCGGGTGGTCATCATAAATGGGCCGCTGGGGCTTGAGGGACCAGAGGCCAGACTCCTGACAGGCTGGGGTGACGTGGTTCTTTTCGCCATTCGCTGGGCGAAAACGCGACGCAGCATCGCGCGAGGCGTCCTAGACTTGCTTGCGGGCGATACGCCAGCTTCGGTTCCCGTCGCAAGCGTTCTCACGAAGGTTAATCTCAGGAAGCACGCGGGTTACCGGTTTGGGGACAGCGCTGATCTCTTGCTGGAGGGAGCATGACGAGCTCGGCTTTTACTGTTGCCTACTTCCCACCACCGCCCGTTGAAAATCCCCGTTTTAGGCGCCGCGCCGATCGGCTGCCGGCGCGGGCCATTCGCCCGTAGCCGGGGTTGCCGCGGAGAGATCCGTCCGGAGCGTGGGGCCGAGGTGTCACAACGGAACCTACTGGCCAGGAGCCGCCGGACGGGCATTCATGAATTTCGGGAGCAACGCCTGAGGCGACGCCCCTGATGCCATCCTTCGTCTGCTTGGCAGGTCCAGCAGCCTGGTGGTGTCAAAATCACCTTCCCGCTGCAAGCGGCGTGGCACCGCTCATTACTGCTTGGCTTGGCGATGAATCCGTGGCGCAGGTGACGAGACTTTGTCGATTTTCGCCCAGAGTGCGCTCCCGCCCATCGTAGATGCGTTCCTGATGGCGTATGCCCATGCCGGCAAGCGTGACGGTGAAATCGCAAGGGCGGTCAAACCTTGCGCCATTCGTTGCGCTTTGCTTCGCGGCAGGGCCCGAACGAACTCACTCAGACTACCTGGTTTTTGGCCCTTTCGCAAAAAGCTGTGGACGATGTCTTGCTTCAGGAATTTGGCGAGATTGAACGGCTCGCGCTCGCATTTGCTCAATTGCAAGCCGTGCCGCCGACATATGGCATCGAAGGCTCCTTTCGTCCATCGGCCAATGTGGTTTGGTGGCATGTCTACGAGCGAACCGTGAGACTCCATATAGTACGTTCTGTTTTCATTTGGCACGGCAATGAAAACAGATCCTTCCGCCTTCAGAAGATATTTTAAGCGAGCAAAGACCTCATCCACTTGGTCCATATGCTCGAAGACCTGAAACATGAAAATAAAATCGAACGCCTCTTTCATGGGATTGAAGCTGCCATCTCGAAAGTCATTTGCAAATGTCTTGAAGCCTTTTGACGCCAGTACTGATCGCGCCGTTTCGTTGTAGTCGACGGCAGAAATATCCGAAGTATGGAAGAATTTATTCTTGATGCGGTCGAGAAAATACCCAAACCCCGATCCCACTTCGAGAGCAGTCTTTCCGCCAGTATTCAGGCCCGCGAGCTCTTCGATTGTTCTTGCATATTCCCATTTCATAGTTGGATAAGAAGGGTACGCCCAGGCTAAGTTATAAAACTCAAAGCCGCCGGCGACGAACGGATCTGCGAAACCGAATCCACAATCTGCGCATTTGCGAATGTCGCAAGTGTTACGGCCCCAGAGATCCGACAGGTGGCTTGTTAACTTTCGGGAGCGATCGGGGTCCTGACGCGGATTGATGAAATGTCGAGAGGCCTCGTCTGCTGTCACTTCGAACAATTTTGCGGTTGATACACTGCCACACGCCGGACAAATGGTCATCTCGCTATCCCCGAAGCCTGGACGAAGGAAAGCCGCCTTCGACGGTGTAGAATGCGTGCCAGCCGGCCAACGCAGGCCTCAATGATGCCGCCACGCTAAATTCGCCTCTGGCTACGCAACCGGCCCAGTCTCGGGCGGATGGCGAACACGTAAGTAAGAATGTGCTGGCTCGCAATTTTCATAACTGATGGGCGAAGAATTTGCATGGCATCTTGGATCGTCGCTCGCCATGACTGCTGGTGGAATCTGCTGGGAATACGAGCAACCCGCAGCGCCCGTAACAAAGTCTCGGGGCGAGGGAGGTGTTTACGATCCTGAATTAGATTCCAGTTAAGCTCTTTGACGGCAAGAGTTACTTGATCAACTTCATCAAAATTCTTAGTTGTAGTGATGCTCGGGTGATTGGTCGCGTCGTAGAAGATCAAGCCGTCATTTATCGCGACCATGTCTCCGTGGCATGCCAGGTCAACAAAGAACAGCTGGTCGACTCCGGCCGGGATAGAATTGTGCGCGCGCATCAGGCAACCCGCGTGAATGACGTCGCGGTTGATCAACAGCGTCGACGGGATGATCCCGAGGCTCCGCGTCGTACGGACCAGATAGAGGTCCGTTAGGCATTGCTGGCTCGAGTAGACGGAGATCCGTTGTCGCCCTTGCGGTGGCAATCGGAATTTCATCCGATCGTCTTCAATTATATTCGCGGCACAGGTCATAAATGCAGCCGAGGGATGCTTGGTGGAAACCTCGGCAAAGGTCTTGAGTGCGCCTGGGGCGAGCCAGTCATCGTCATGGAGCAGCTTGATCCATTTTCCGACGCAAGCGAGCATGGCGTTGTTGGTATTCTCGACCTGACCCCGGCCCCGACCGTTCTCGACAATTCGGATGCGAGGCTCGGTCCGTGCATACTCGGTGACGATTGCCCAGGTCGCTCCCTCTCGGCCCTCGTCGTCGCTGACGACCAGCTCCCAACTGGCGAAATCTTGACTCAGAATGCTATCCATCGCCCGGCGGATCGTGTCCGGTCGGCGAAAGGTCGGGATGGCAACTGAAATGAAAGGGCGCAGTCGCGAAGCATCAGCGCGATGATGTTGGTCAACCACATCGGTCGTTAGAAGCTGATCAAGCTGCGAGTGCTTCATGGTGTTTTTCCCTCGAGATGATGACTCTGCTTTGGTATGGCGGCTCCCGATGGTTCGACGTAGTGGCGGAGAAGATACAGAGAGGCCGCCGTTTTCAGTGCAAACCCGACGGCGCCGCCGGCCGCCATCAGATAAATGACTTTGAGTGGTTCCCAACCTGCCTCAGCACCGGCGAGTAGCGGGCCAAATACAAGCGCCGTCCGCGCGCCGTCGACGAGAAGTCGTACCTCTTGCCGCCGCAGAAGAGCCGGGACATCTTGAAGCGGTGTCGACAACGCCTGCGTGGCACCCATGAACGCCAGCGCGGTCATAATGTCTGCGGCGGGAACCCAGGGCGCGCCCAAGAGGGGAACGACGATATATGGCGCGGCCAGGCCAAGCGCTAATATTGGCAATGCGGTGAGGCCGGCTGAAAGCATCAAGAGGCCGTGCGCGGTGCCGAGCAAATGGGCGCGACTGCTGGTTTTGTTCGCCTCAGATACAAAAACATTGCTAAGCGGGTTGGCGATCAGCGTGACGGGTGCAGTCACCAGCCGTGACGCAACTCCCAGGTAGCCGGCAAAAGCGGCGCCAAACAGCGAACCAACGAGTATTGCGGGAAGATTGATGATGGCAAAACTCGCTAGGGCCGACGGAATGTCAAACAATGGAAACTTGTATTCTCGCCTGGCGACTGCAAAGACGGTCCGCCACGGCGCTCGGGCGATGCCGCCTATGTCCTTCCTGCTCAGAATCCGAGAGCCGAGGATTCCGATGAAGATGAATTGGCTCAGGATATGAGCATGCACCATCGCGTCGCCTCCGAAATGGGCGAGCCCAAAAGTTAGTTGCAGCAGGGCCATGGTCACCGGCAAAATCAGGCGGCCGAGGGCGAAGTCGCGTAGCAGGCCTACGCGCAGACTCCAGCAGTTCATTGCTTCGACGAGGCCGGCACCCCCCATCCCAAGTGGAATGAGCCAGGCGAGGTGGCCAACTCGCGCTGGAGCGATGCTCGCCCACAGCAGTCCTGCCCCAAAGGCCAGGACACTCGTCACCAAGACAGCCAGGAGAATGAGCTTAACGGTCACGTACGCCTGCGCACTGTCCTTGACCCCATAAAGCGAGGCCTCGAAACGCAATGCTGCGATCGCACCGAGGATGTTTACGATCGACAGGTAAATCGTGAAGATCCCGAAATCTGCCGGGGAATAGAGCCGGGCCAAAACGGGAATGGCGGCGACCAGGGTCAGCTGGCCGGCAATCGCCATGGCCGAAACGCCTCCTGCCGCGCGAAGAATACCGCCGATCGGGCTTGGAGGAACACGGGTGATTATTTTCTCGACCGTAGCAACCGTCCTGGATCTCAGAAAGTAGCTTTGGGACATGAGCTCGCGATTCCGAGGAGGCAAAATGCGGTCGAATAGAGCTTACGATGGAGCCCGAACGTCACCATCATCCATCTGAATGACATTGTTCGGCAGAGCGCGGATGCGGCGAATTCTTTGTGCTCCGTGCCAAGTGCAACTTCAGTCTCCGAATCGAGATCGCTCATTGGAACTGCCCGCGATAAGCTGATTTGCGCGAGGATCGCGCGGGGCATCGATGACCGGAAAATGTCGTCGTGACGCTGTGCGGCATCAGCTGATCTTTTGACCAGACCAGCAGCCCCGACAGGATAACAGACGCGTGGATCCGTCGCTCCGACAAGGCGCGGATCACACGATGGCCTCTACATGCACCAACGTTTGTTGCCGTATGCTGGTCGCGGCATCCCTTCCATGAAAGTCCCGGTACCATTCGACAAAGCGTTGCACTCCGTCCTCAAGCCGCGTCGTCGGGGCGAAGCCGACGGCCTTGCGAAGGTCGCTGACGTCGGCGCGTGTCTCTAAAACGTCGCCAGGCGGCAACGGCACATCCACGCGAAGCGCCCGGCAGCCAAGGGCGGTCTCGATGATCGAAATGAGCCGGTTGATCTCCTCGGGCCAGTCGTTGCCGATGTTGTAGACGCGATGCGGCGCGGAACTTGTAGCAGGATCGGCGGTGAAGGGGTCCCAATGCGGATCGGGCCGCGGCGGTGCAGCAAGTGCTCGAACCACGCCCTCAGCGATATCGTCGATATAGGTGAAGTCTCGCCACACGCGGCCGGCATTGGCTACTTCGATTGGATTCCCCTCGATAATCGCACGCGTGAACATATAGACCGCCATATCGGGCCTGCCCCAGGGGCCATAAACGGTGAAGAAGCGCAGTCCAGTCATAGGTAAGCCGAACAAGTGACTGTATGAGTGCGCCATGAATTCGTTTGAACGCTTGGTTGCGGCGTACAGACTGACAGGATGATCGGCGCCGTGATGCTCGGAAAACGGTATGGTTCGATTTGAGCCGTAGACGGAGCTCGAAGAGGCATAGACGAGGTGACTAACGCCGAAGTGCCGACAGCCCTCAAGAACGTTGAGAAAGGCTATTATGTTCGATTGCAGATAGGCATGCGGGTCAACTAGTGAATGTCGCACGCCGGCCTGAGCCGCGAGATGCACAACGTTTGAAGGTCGAACTTCTGAAAACAGCAACTGGACACGCGCCGCATCCGCCAGATCAATTCGCATCGGAGTGAAGCCCGACTCGGTACAGAGGCGCGCAAATCGCGCTTCCTTGAGTCGTGGATCGTAGTAGGGGGAGAAATTGTCGACGCCGATGACTTCGACACCCAGACGCAAAAGCCGCAAAGCGACGTGAAAACCAATGAAGCCTGCCGCGCCGGTGACGACGATCGGTCCGGTCCGTGCCAGTCTCTTCACCGCGCGGTCCGAACGCGATCGAGCGATTTCCACCTTCTCCGCTGCGGCAAGAACAGACTCGCTGCCTAGATCGTTGTCCAACTTGTCGCCTTTCGAATCCGTTCGACAGTACCGAATGGCCGGTCCGGGATTGCGGCTTCCGTCATGCGGTGCACGACCTGCCAAGTCATGACACTCCAACTTGCGCCGTCTGAATCCCCGGGCGGATGCCGACGTCCGGCGATGGTATCCAGTGGCCTGCCTCTACGGCAGGACCGAAATGCGGCCAAGAAGGGCCACCAGTTCCGCCTGGCGTTTTGTTTCGGTCTTGGCGAACAGCGAGGCAAGCTGGGAACGGATCGTGGTGCGGCTGAGGCGCCAGCTGCGAGCGATCTCCAAAGGAGCGTCGCCCTGAGCCAGGCGCAAGGCGAGGTGCGTTTCTGCGCTCGTCAGGCCAAACATTCTTTGCAACGTGCGAGGATTTGGCCCAGATCTGTTATCCCGATCCAGCAACGCCACAATGCTCGTTCCGTCGGGAGCGATAACGCCGTTCTCGTTCAGAATCACCGGACGGTCGCCTCTGCTGCGGATCACCACCCAGGATAGTGAGCCCGGCAGGAATTGACCCGGAACATTTGCGATCAGCCGCCTTAGGGCGGTCGTAAGCCCGCTCGCAGTGTCGGCCGCTTCCCCCTGGCGCTCAAGCGTGGTTTGGGCGGCTGCGTTCCACTCGACCACCTTTCTCTCGCGATTCAGCACGAGATAGCCACAGCCAATGCGATCAAGCACGCCGGTTATGGATTCCAGACTGCGGCCTTTTTGTTCGCCGAACCTTGCGTCCAATAGATCCGATGCGCGATCGGCAAGGTGACCAGAAGAGGGCCGCGTATTCCGCGCTTCAAAATCATACCTGGTCCTCGTAGCAATGTACCGATTGCTCGAAGAAGCATTGACCTGTCTATCGATCAGATTCATTTTCTACCCCTAACCCAAAGTTTCACACGCCCGAAATAAGTATTCGGGATTCATGTAGTCTTCTATGTGTCGCTGGATTCTAGTCTTCTATGCGCTGACGGATAATATGTTCATCGCCACCTTGAAAAACTTAATATGATCCGACAGTTCTAAGGCAGCTCTTAGGCCCCGCTGCGTCCGATAAAATGCGCGCTATGATAGCGGTATGGCAATCCGGCAGTGGTACTAAGCTGTACGTTTTTTGCTCTAGTCTCGACGGGCTAGTCAGAAGGTTGTAGTCTGTGTCCATGAGCTCGCAGTCGCGCAGGTCGAATTCGAACCCGTCGGGCAGATTGCTAACTCATATTGCCTCTGCATCGGTGTTAGCTGCCACACTGATATTTGAAATCAAATCGTCAGCCTATATTGGGCAAGGCGCCAGTTTTCTGGAATTTATTCCGGCTATTATTATTATCGCCTATCTCGAAGACCGCGTGGCAGCGCTTGCTGCGACCATTCTGATGGTGACTGTCGGCCTGTGGGCGCGAGGACACGATCACATTTCAAATGGAGATTGGGCACGCGCAATCCTGCTTCTGGTTTCGGGCGGGGTAATTGCCATGACGTTCCATCGCCTTCGGCAGGACTTGCGTGAGTTGCTGGAAGTCGCGGAGGCCAGGCTAGCTGCCGTCGAAGCGACAGAAAGCCGCTATCGTTGGGCCTTCGAACGTGCTGCCCTGGGATTCGCGAACACCAACGAGAAAGGTGAGTTGCTTCAGTCCAACAAACGCCTTTGCGAGATGACCGGGTACAAGGAGGAGGAGCTTGCCCAATTGCGGCTCGATACGCTCGCCCATCCGAACGACCGGCATACCTTGGCGCAATTGTTGGCAAGGCTGGGCAATGACATCTCTTCGTTCGTTTCCGAGGTCCGTCTGTTAAGAAAGGACGGTATGGCATTCTGGGCTCGGCTAACGCTTTCTTCGTCCGTGCCCAAGGGGGGACTCTCGGAGAGCATCTTCGTGGTGGTCGACGATATTTCGGAACGACGCGCTGTTCACGAAGCGCTTCGGGCTCAGAAGGAATGGCTGGACCTCGCTCTGTCTGCTGGACGCTTGGGCACGTGGCGCATCGACCTTAAAGACGGGACAGTCACGGGCTCGGACACGTTCTGGGACATTCTCGGCCTGGCCCAGGCCAATAGCCGCAGTTTGGAGGAACTGTCAGCTGTCGTCCATCCGGCGGACTGGCCAAAGCTGGCGGCATCGAGAAAGGCCGCACCATCGGTCACGAATTACGATGTTGAGATACGTGTCCGCCGACCGGACGGACATATCCGCTGGGTTGCGCTGCGCGGAAGGGAGGAAAGACATGATGATGGTGGACAGCGGCTTGGAGTGGCTGCCGATCTGAGCGAGAGACGACAAACCACGCTGCTGCGTGCCGCGGCAAAGAAGCGGGAGCGCATCATGCTCGAACAGCGTCATAGATTCGGCAATGTTTTCGCGGTGATCACGGCGCTCGTGAAGATGGTCGATGTTCCCGGAAACAACGTCGCCAAATACAAGGAAATGCTGATCGATCGGATACGCGCGCTCGAGGCAACCCATTTGCTTCTTTCACGCAACGGCAGCGTATCGGGGGCGATAAACGATCTCGTTGCGCAAGAGTTGCACCCTTATATGGGGACACGCGCCATATCGGTCAGCGGTCCGTCCGTGGCGATATCGGGAGGCGCCGCCGAGAGTTTTGCAATGATCGTTCACGAGCTTGCCACCAATTCCATGAAATACGGAGCGCTTGGCGATTCAAAAGGCCGGATCGACGTAAGCTGGACGTTCGCAGCTGAAGACACAGGCAGCGATGTCGTGTTCGAGTGGGTGGAATCGGGGCGGCGGCGGACCTCAAGTGTAGTCCGTCATGGCTTCGGTTCCATGATAATCGGAGTGGATGGAGCGCCGCTTGTCGGTCACTCTCCCAGGCTGGAAATATCGGACCAAGGGTTGCGGTATTCGCTGCGGCTGTCGCGCAAGGAAATCGGATTGTAGTGCAGTGCTACAATCGGAAGCAGATATCTAAAGGCGGGTGGCGCTGAGCGGCCTTTGAGATGGGCAGTGTTCTTTCCAAGAATGTCGTTGGCCCAAAGCTGCGCCGTGGCTTTGGGATATGCAGTAATATGCGTGAGGAGTCATGGGATGCCGTTGCACGTCCAAAAGGACGCGCGGCGCTCTAGCTGGCATGTCTCGAAAGCCAAGTCTTCAGCATAACGGCAGCCTCGGTCCGATTGCGTACCCCCAATTCACGCAGAACCGCAGCAGCGTGGATTTTCGTGGTCGCCTCCGCGATTTCCAGATCGCGCGCAATTTCCTTGTTTGAATAGCCTTCCGCCATCAGCTTGAGGACTTCCTTTTGCCTCGAGGTCAGCCTGCCAAGGTTGACGCCAGCGGTACGTCGCTGTGGGCCCTTCTCGGAGTGGGTATGCGCGTGGGTTGCTTGCGTTGCACCCGAGCGTGACAGAAGTGCGGGAACATAGATGCGCCCGGAGAGGATTTCATTGACGGCCAAAACAACCTCTTCGTCCGTCTGCGACTTTACGATGTAACCGTGAAGCCCGATCGACAGAGCCGTGAGTATTTCCGAGCGTGAATCGTTTCCGGAAACGATCGCAAATCGCGTATCCGGATAGGCGGACAGGATCCCGCCGAGCACTTCTTGATTGAACAGGCCTGGCATATTCAGATCCAGGATCGCGAGATCCACGAACGATTGCTCCGCCAGCAAACTGAGCACCGCGTCGAAACAAGACGCTTCAAATATCTCTACACCTGGAATGCCTGCGGTCAGTGCCAATCGCAAGCCGCGACGATACAAGCCGTGATCGTCGGCGATGACGATTCGATACATTGAACTACCCCAACGCGTATCTGAATGGATTGAACGGTGATGGGCCTGAAGTCGTAGCCATTCACTCGTCGATTCATCCAGCCGACGCCGCGGCACCCCCAACACCACAAACGCCGAATTTCTAATATAATCTTAAATAACGGGAAACGCTCCTCTTTTTTTTGCCCCTTGTGAGCGAACCCGCCGAACGTCGTCGAACATACGTTCTGACCTTTTGGAAAGCTGACAGACCGGCTGGTCATTCAGCACTGCCATAGATCCAAAGATATAGAACAGCAAAACGGCCGAATTGTTACCATTCGAATGCACGACGACATCCACCCCGACGGCCACATACCATCCAGATGCAATGTCCGGATCAGGGATCGGTGGGGAAATCTCACCGGTCTTCTGCGGGAAATCTCACCGGTTCTTCGGAGGGGCAAAGAACGTGTTTCCCGGGTGCTGACCAAGGCAGGATAGCCGGCCCGTGACGATAGCGTTCAGGCCGAATGAACAAGGGAGGACCAGGATGAAAGCGGTGATTCAATGTGGAGGAATGGGAACACGCCTCCGCCCCTTCACTTCGGTCTTGCCGAAGCCGCTCATGCCGATCGGCGCACGGCCGGTTCTCGAGATGCTTCTGAAATGGTTGCGACGCAACGGTATTCAGGAAGTCTATATTACAACCGGGTATCTCGGCCACTTGATCCGCACCGTGTGTGGAGATGGCTCGCAGTGGAACCTGAAAATTCGATATACGCAGGAGATGGAGCCGCTTGGCACCATCGGGCCACTGTCTTTGATCAGGGATGAACTGACGGAGCCGTTTATCGTTCTCAATGGCGACGTCCTTACGGATCTAAGCCTCAGTCGATTTGTAGCAGCGCACCGTAAGCACACCGATCCGGTGACGATCGCAACAGCCTGTCGTCTGATCAAGATGGATTTCGGCGTCATCGACGAAGTCGACAATACCGTGCAGGTCTTTCGCGAGAAGCCGACCCTCTCGCATCTGGTCAGCATGGGAATTTACTGCATGAACCCGGACGTTCTGCAGTTTATCCCATCCGGCATACCCTTTGGGTTCGACGACCTGATGCTGCAGATGATGCAGAACGGCACAACCGTGCACGTGTACAAGCATGAGGGTCTCTGGCTCGATATCGGGCGCGTCGACGACTTCCAGAACGCACAGACCATTTCCTGGGAAGACCAATCGGCCTCGATCGAGGTCACCGCGACGGCTGCATGATGAAGTCACGAGCTCGGTTCCCACAATTATCAGTCTAGGAGGTTGTGATGCTCTTGGTCAGTGCCCCGATCCTGGGTGTGCCGGAAAAGACTGCTTTGACCAAGGTCATCGACAGCGGCTGGCTGACAATGGGGGAGCAGGTACGAGCCTTCGAACAAGCTTTTGCCGACGTCCATGGTGCGGAGGATTGCGTCGCGGTCGGTTCTTGTACGGCAGCGCTTCATCTCATTTTGCACGCACTTGGCATCGGACCGGGCGACGAGGTGCTGGTGCCATCCTTGACTTTCGTGGCGACCGCAAATGCGGTCCTCTATGTCGGTGCGACACCGGTCTTCGTGGACATCGAGTCAGCCGACGTGCCGCTGATGTCGATCGTGGAAGCCGAAGCGAAATGCACGACCCGCACCAAGGCAATCATTCTCGTCCATTTCGCCGGCTACCTCGCCGATCGGGAACAATGGCAGAGGTTCGCCCGTGCCCGGGGGCTGCATATCGTCGAGGACGCGGCGCATGCGCCGGGCTTGAAGGAGGTGGGGACATTTGGTGCCGCGGCCGCCTTCAGCTTCTACGGCAACAAGAACATGACCACGGCGGAAGGCGGGGCTGTGATCGCCAGGGATGCCGGTCTGCTCGAGACAATCCGCCAGGCGCGTGGACATGGGATGACCACCGGGACACGTCAAAGGCTGAACAGCCGCACCCCTCAGTATGATGTCACCATGCTCGGATTCAACTATCGCATGGATGAATTGCGGGCTGCGATCGGACTCGTCCAGCTGCAAAATTTGCAGGAGTGGAATGAGATCAGGCGTATCCTGGTCATGCTGTATCGCCGTCTCATAGCCAAGCATTGTCCGGCCGTGACCATCCCGTTCCACGAGCCGCGGACGTCGGCCTACCACATCATGCCTATCCTTTTGCCACGTTACGCCGACAGGCAAGACGTCATCGACGCACTGCGCGCGCAAGGGATACAAACCACTATCCACTACCCGCCGGTGCACCAGATGACGCTCTATCGTGAGCTTATCCCCGATACTCATTTGCCGCGCACCGAAGATTTCGCGCAGCGCGAGCTGACGGTACCGCTGCATCCGCAGGTCACGGCACCTTTGGTCGAAACGGTGGTTGTCGCTCTTGCCGCAGCGGTTAGCGGTTGCGCTCAGACAGGAACAGCCGCATGAATGCCCTGGACGTAGCCATTCACCGGCCTAACGTCTCAAGTGCCGCCCATGGGACTGTGAGACGAGCAATTGATCTCGTCATTGCTGCGGCCGCGGCGATCGTCTTTGCTCCGCTGATGTTGCTGATTGCCGTGGCGCTGCTGCTGGAAGGCGGTCGGCCCATCTTCTTTACGCAGACCCGCGTCGGGGCCGGTGCTCGCCCATTCCGCATGTACAAGTTCCGCAAGTTCAGCGTAAAATGCGATCCCGGTGGCTTGGCGCTGACCATGGCCGATGACAGCCGCATGACGCCGGTAGGACGGTTCCTCGCCGTCACCAAGTTCGACGAGCTGCCGCAGCTTTGGAACGTCTTCAGGGGCGAGATGGCAATCGTCGGGCCGCGCCCGGAGAGCCTTGTCTTCGCCGATTGTTTTCGCGGGGGCTTCGAGGGTATTTTACAATACAAGCCAGGCTTGCTTGGTCCAGCCCAGGTTCTCTTCCGGAATGAAGCGCATTTTTATCCGCGATCCGTGGACCCGTTACTGTTCTACCGTGAGGTCTTGTTTCCGGCCAAAGCCAGGCTTGACCTTTCCTATTATCCGCAACGCACGATCGTCTCCGATGTCGTCTGGATGGTGCGCGGCCTGCTGGCGGTGCTTGGCGTCGTTTCGCCGCCGCCGATCGAAACTTGAGAGCAGATGGGACATCGGCGCTCTCGTGGATTTGCAAAGTCAGTGCCTCACGTCATAGGGGGAACGCTTGGGTCATGGCATACAAGGGCAGGAAAGTTCTGGTTACGGGTGCCGATGGGTTCATCGGTTCGCATCTCACCGAGGCGCTCGTCCGCAGCGGTGCCGACGTCACCGCGGTGGCTCTCTACAATTCCTTCGACAGCCACGGCTGGCTGGACGATTTACCGGACACTATACGAAGCCAGTTGAACCTCATCCGCGGCGATGTTCGCGACAGCGCGTTCGTTAATCGGATCGTGCGCGGCCAGGCGGTCGTGTTTCATCTCGCCGCACTGATCGCTATCCCGTATTCGTATGCCGCCGCCCAGTCCTGTGTGGAAACCAACATCCTGGGCACGGTCAACGTCCTCGAAGCGGCGCGCCAATGGGAGACAGAGCGTGTGGTGCACACCTCGACAAGCGAGGTTTATGGCACCGCGCTGACAATGCCTATCAGCGAGTCCCACCCATTGCAGGGACAGTCACCGTATTCGGCATCCAAGATCGGTGCGGACATGATGGCGGAGTCCTACGCCAGATCGTTCGACATTCCCGTGGTTATCATGCGGCCCTTCAATACGTACGGCCCACGCCAAAGTGAGCGGGCCATCGTACCGACCATCATACGTCAGGCTCTCGATAAAAAATGCCCTGCGATCATGGTGGGAGACACAAGCCCGATCCGCGACCTTACTTTCGTGGAAGACACCGCGGCGGCGTTTTTGACCGCAGGTTCGGCCGAGCTCGAATTTGGCCATGCCTACAACGCCGGAAGCCAGCGCGCTGTGACGATCTCGGACATATTGGATCTGGTGATCGAGTTGAGTGGCTGCAAGAAACCAATTCACCGCGACGAGCGCCGGCTGCGGCCGCAGAATTCCGAGGTGCGTGCCTTGCTGGCCGATTCTTCGCTCCTCGAAAGCAAGACTGGATGGCGCGCCCAGACCAGCCTGCGCGAAGGCTTGGAGCGGACCATCGGATGGTGGCAAGGGCGCCTCAGCGAAGGCCGGGTGCGACACGAAATGGGCTACATGACATGACCTTTCGCCCGCGTGGGTTGGCTCCGCTGTTGATTGCGGCTGCCTTGTCGTTGGATTTGTCCACGGCCAGCGGCCGGCAAGACAGCGCGCCGACACAGTTTGTCGCGCCAGTGATGATGGATCTGCCCGATTATCTCCAACCCGCGACGGATCCAGCCTTCGGGACAGTTTTCATGCGCATCACCAAGCCTGGCGCTCTTGGCAATGGCGTCGTATGCGAGAAGAAATTTTGCAGCCACCGTTATTCCAGCTCCCAGGCATGGAATTCAGACCAGAGCCTCCTCGTCATCACCAACGGCTGCAATGGCATGTGCTTTTTCGACGGGCACACCTATGTCCCGCTTTTCCGTCGCGCTCGATCGGCTGAATGCGAATGGCATCCGCAAAATCCCGATCTGATGATTTGCGTTCAGGACCGGAAAATTTCGACCTGGGCGCCACGGACCAATCGCGAAGACGTGCTGTTCGTGTCGCCGAATTACCATGATCTTCAGTTCGGTCCGTCCAAAGGCAATCCTAGCCGCGACGGCGACCGCATAGCAGTGCGCGCGATCCGTGGGGATGGTGCGATGGTTGCCTTTGCCTATGATCTCAAGCAGCGCCGGAAATTTCCTGACATCGATCTTGCCCAGCTTGCCGGAACGGTCAGCGCCTGCTCGATCTCCCCGCTGGGAGCGAACATCCTGTGCTTTCAGAACGTGAACGAAGACACAGAACAGCGAGCTATTTTCTCCGTCGACGGGACGTTGCGGCAGAGGTGGACGGACCATCATCGGCCCGGCCATGGCGATATGACGGTCGATGATGACGGTAGCGAAGTTTTCGTGGGCATCAGCAAATCCGACCCTGACAAATATCACGTCATCAAAAGGAGACTGATTGACGGGAAGGTCACCTCGCTTATGAAATTTGGCGAAGCGGAGCATGCGTCCGCGCGGGCACTGGACAGGAGCGGCTGGGTGTTCGTGAGCTATGGCGGCAATCCCGATGAGATATCTGCCAATCGCGACTGGGCGCCATATGCGCGAGAGGTGATCGCGCTGCGCCTCGACGGCAGCGGTGAGGTTCGACGAGTCACGCAAACCCACAACGTCCCGTCCGACTATTGGAGCGAAACCCATGCCTCGCCGTCCCCCGACGGCTCACAGGTGATCTGGTCGAGCAACTGGGGCGTGCCTGGCGGGCCAGTCTACGAATTCATCACCCGTCTCGATTGGCCGGAAGAGTCGCGGTCGAACCAGAAGGAGATTGCCGCCAATGGTCCTCGTTAATCGAATCCTTCTTGTCGTGCTCGGCATGCTAGCCGCGATGGAAACGGCCGCTGCGGCGGAAGCACGGGTTGCTTATCGACTTTCCGCCGGCGATACCGTCGAGATAGGAATTGCCTCCATCTCTGAGCGAACGCAACGTGCGGTGGTCCAGATGGACGGCACGATCGCGCTTCCCGAAGTCGGGATGGTTTCGGTTGGCGGCCTGACTCCGGCCGAACTGCAGACACGCATGCAGACGATCTTGCCAACCAAGATATTCCACCAGCGGCTGCCTGACGGGCGGGAGCAAATGATCGTCATCAAGCCGACAGACGTGACCGCCGTGGTTGCAGAGTACAGGCCGATCTATGTGACTGGCGACGTGCTCACTCCCGGACAGCAGGCCTATCGCCCGCTGATGACCGTGCGGCAGGCGATTGCGGTGTCAGGTGGCTTCAGCCTTTTGCGGTCCCGGGCAAACCAGGTTGGCCCCGATCCGGTGGATCTGCGGCGCGATTATGAGTCGCTTTGGGGGGAATACACGAGAGACTATTTTCACAGCGCCCGTCTGCGCGCCGAACTTCAGGGTAAGTCGACTTTCGACATGCAGCCACCACAAGGGTCGCCGTTGTCGGCAGGTTTTGCGTCGGCGATCGCGCAGGCCGAAGCAGAAGGGCTGAAGCTCTCGTTGGACAATTTCCAGAAAGAGCAGAGCTTTCTCGACAAAAGTGGCAAGGATGCTGCAGCGCAAACCGAGACCTTGCTCGAGCGCGAGCGGGCCGAAGCGGATGGGGTGAAGGCGGACGAAGACGAACTGGCGCGCGTAAGGAAAGCGTTTGAGTCGGGAAATCTAACCAATACCCGGCTCGCCGACGTCCGGCGCGCTTTGGTGCTCTCTTCCAGCCGGGCACTCGAAACCTCGGTTGAACTTATGAGAGCACGACGTCAGCAGGACGATTTTGCCAGACAGCGCGAACGCAATGACAACCAAAGAAGGATCGGTCTGTTGACCGAGCTGAAGGATACCAACGTGCGCCTTGCCGACGTCAGCGCAAGACTTCGCGCCGCCAGCCAGAAGTTGCAGCCCACGGGAGCGGCCGCCCTGCCGTTGCCGGTTGCCGGCGAAAGGATCCAGGCCGAGGTAACGATCATTCGCAAGCTCGGCGAAGAATGGCGGAAACAGCTTGTCCAAGAAGACACCGAGGTCATGCCGGGAGACACGATCGAGGTCAGGTTCAGCAGCGCTCTCGAAAACGCGGCGACCCGATGAATCGGCCGGGCTGCCGGTTGAGAGTGTGGCAGCCTCCTTACTGCCTGAAGGCCCTGGAGAACTGGTCGGTAAGAGGCTTCATCAAGTAGGACCAGACACTGCGCTCGTCGGTTCTTATGTGGACTTCGGCGGGCATGCCGGGTTTGAGTATTTTCTCTCCAGTCAGGCAGGTCGCTTCATTCTCGACGTCGATGCGAGCCGAAAAATAGGAAAGCTGGCGTTGCTGATCCTTGATCAGATCCGCTGAGACGCGCTTGACCGAGCCTTCGCAAGCAGGTGTGGTGCCGGCGTCGAACGCCGGAAAGCGGATCGATACCTGCTGTCCGGGATGAATCTCATCGATACGCGACGGAGGAATGGAAGCGTCGACGACAAGGTTGTCGGAATCGGGCACAATCATCATGAGCACCTCTCCGGCGCCAATTACGCCTCCGACGGTGTGGACCGAGGATTCTTGTACCGTGCCCGACTGCGGGGCACGAATGTCTGTCCTGCCGAGTTCGTCTTCGGCCACCACCTTGCGCTCACTGAGTTCGGTCTGCTTGGCTTCCGTTTCGCGAAGTTCGTTGGTCACGTCGCTCCGCATTTGTTCGTCGAGCTGAAGCACCTGCAGGTCCGTTTCACTGATGTGAGCCTGTACCTCCGCTATCGCCGCGACAAGGCGTCCCGATTCGCCGCGAGTCCGGGTCTTCTCCAGGCTGACATTGCTCAACCTCTCCTTGGACACCAACTTCTTTGCATAGAGAGATTCGACATCTGCAAGGTTCTTGGTCAGCAGATCCAGAGACTCGTCCGTCGCAGACTGCTGCGATTTGAGGCCATCGATCTGACGTTCCAGCTGCTTCGAGCGGCTTTGCAATTGGGCTTTCTGGCCAGCCAGCGCCGCAGCACGGCTTTCAAACAAGGCACGCTCGCCACTGACAAGTGCCGCCACTTGCGGATCACCCATTTGAGCGCGAAGGTCGGGCGGGATCTGCATTTCCGGCAGACCCTGGCGCTCGGCCTCCAGTCGGGCCAGACGAATGGTGGCGCGATTGAGGTCCTCGGTGATTATCTGCAGGTTTGCTCGGGTCAAGGTGTTGTCCAGCCTGACCAACACGTCGCCGGCCTTCACATGATCGCCGTCCTGCGCGAAGATTCCGCCGATGGTGCCGCCGGTTTGATGCTGCACTTTTTTTATGTTGCTTTCGACCACCACAGTCGCAGGCGCAATCACCGCGCCGGCAATCTTGGTCAATCCCAACCAGAGCCCTCCGCCAAAGACCAACAGCAAGCTGGTTGCCAGGCCCAGGAGCAGATTGGCCCGGATGCCATCCGGATCTGGCTTCGTCTCCAACGAACGGCTCTCACCGCCGGCGGCGACGTATGACGACACGGTAACAGTGGAGCGATACCTCGCATATGCTCGGCCGCACCTTTGCGCGGCGGAACGACAATTTGTTGCCAGGCTCCGGACCAGATTACCCCAGGGTAGATTGGCTCGAATGCCATCCGACTCCGGCTTCGCCCCGGTCGGCTGGCCTTCGCCGCCAACCGCAGCATATGACGACATGGTCACGTTAGACACTAAGCAATACCTCACGCATGCCCGCTTGCACCGTGCTGCAGCGGAACGACAATGTTTGGCTTGTCCGGACGCGGGAAGGGCCGGACCACATTTGCCAGAACGTCTTCGCGCGAGCCGAACGAATGGAGCATCCCGTTCGACAGGACGAGTACCTGATCGATGTTGACGAGAGCGGAGGGGCGATGCGCAACGACGATCACGATACCGCCGCGCTGACGCACAGCCAGGATTGCGCCGGCCAAAGCAGCATCGCCGTCTGCGTCCAGATTGGAATTTGGTTCGTCAAGAACGACGAGGAAGGGATCGCCGTAAAGTGCCCTGGCAAGCCCGACGAGCTGCCTCTGCCCAGCCGAAAGGGCCGCGCCGCCTTCTCCGATGCGTGTTTGAAAACCCTGCGGAAGACGCATGATCATCTTGTCCACGCCCGCAGCCTTGGCAGCTGCCAGCACGCCTTTTGCGTCGCTTTTGCCACCGAACCTCGAAATGTTATCGGCGATCGTCCCGTCGAACAGCTCAACGTCCTGTGGCAGGTAGCCAATATGAATGCCGAGCAGTTCTGAGTTCCACTGATCGAGCGAGGCGCCGTCCAATCTTACCGTGCCACGAAGCGGCTTCCACGCCCCGACCAAAGCGCGCACGAGCGTGGTCTTGCCGGAGCCGCTCGGGCCGACGACCGCCAACCCTGCGCCTCTTGCCAAGCGGAAGCTTACATTGAAGATGGTTGGCTTCTGCAGGCTTGGTGGCGCGACAGTCAAATCTTCGACCGCAAGCTCCGCCTTTGGGCGCGGCAGTTCCATTGTCTCTTGCTGGCTAACAAAGGCATCCAGCGCTGCCGCCAGCTCGGAATAGCTCTTGCGGGTTGCCAGAAACCCTCTCCAGTTTGCGATGGCCACATCGACCGGCGCTAGTGAGCGGCCCAGCAAAATGGACGATGCAATGATCACGCCGGGCGAGGCCTCGCCCCCGATCACAAGGTAGGCACCAAGCCCCAGCACACATGATTGCAAGGCCATTCGCAGCGTCTTCGACAGTGAGCTCGCTGCGCCGACGACGTCCGAAAGCCGTTCCTGGTTCTTCAGATAAAGATGACTGACCTCGTTCCAGCGCCGGCTAAGCGGAGCAGACAGGCCCATCGCCTGAACGACCTCTGCATTGCGGCGGCCGGAATCGGCCAGCAGCCGCTGCGCGACGAGTGTTTCAGATGCACGAGCCGCAGGTTTGCGGCCGATGATCTCGGCAACCACCGTCAAAAAAACAACGGCGCATGCACCGAGCGTTGCCAGCACGCCAAGGGCGGGGTGCAGCAGATAGATGACCACCATATAAAATGGTATCCAGGGAGCATCGAATAAGACCGTCGGCCCCAGCCCGGAAAGAAAGCCACGTAGCTGGTCCAGATCACGAAGCGGGTGTATCCGGTTCGCATCCGGCCCGGCGACCAGGGGCAGGGAAAGCGAGGCTGCAAACGCCTTTTGCTGCAGATTTTTATGCAGGCGGCTGCCGATGCGGACCAACAGGCGAAGCCTCACGAAATCGAGGAGCCCATAGGCCGCGTAAAGTCCCAGCATCCCGACGGTAAATCCGATAAGAGTCGGCACGCTCTGCGAAGGCAGCACGCGGTCGTAGACCTGGAGCATGTAGACGGAGCCGGTCAAGGCGAGGATATTTATCAATGCGGAGAAAACGCCTACGCCGACGAGGCCGTGCACACAGCCAAACATTGCGGAGCGTAGATCGAGCGAGCGCTCTTTGGTCGACTTCATGATGCGCGCTCGTTGACGCGAAATTGCCGCGCAATCTCGTCGATTCTTTCGATGAGGGACAAACTTTAACCTTCCGGGAAGCAGCAGCTCCGCCCCGCTGCTGGAACATTACGAATTGCTTACATATGTGCCTTCTTTGATTAAAATGTAGCAAAATCGTGACGCCAGGCTGAGAATTCGGCAACTGGCTCGCCAGCCTGGGGATAACCGGCTCGAGTAAGGAGATATTCCTAATCATGACACGGCGCAGAAGCTTATGGTCATCTTTGTAGCATCAGGGCTTCAAAGCGTCTGAGGCGGGATTGGGTTTTGATTTTGTCGATCGAGAGTTAAGCGGTTTTAAGATACACTTTATCGGTGCGCCATTGTCGGCCACCAACGCCGGATAAAACGGGAGGTGAGTGTCGTGAGCGAAGAGATCAATGTCGCCGATGCCTATGGCAGGGGCCGCAGCACCTTCATGGGACTGCAGCTGCTCGTCTCGCCCGGTGCGCTTGTTCCTCGACCGGAAACGGAACTGCTCGGCAACGCCGCTCTCGATGTTCTGAGCCAACTGAACTTGCCGGTACCTCGCGTTGTCGACATGTGCTGTGGGGCGGGCAATCTGGCATGCGCCATCGCGCACCACGCCCCCACCGCGCGCGTGTGGGCAAGCGATCTTACCGACGGATGCGTGCAGGTCGCGCGCCGCAACGTCATCCATCTTGATATGGAGGAGCGGGTAACAGTGCTTCAGGGCGACTTGTTCAGCGCCTTCTCCGGCCTGGAGCTTGACGGGACGATCGATGTGGTCGTTTGCAACCCGCCCTACATTTCGGAAAAACGGCTCGAGGGCGACCGTTCGCATCTGGTCGAACTCGAGCCGCGTGAAGCATTCGCAGCCGGCCCCTACGGCCTGAGCATCCACATGCGGGTGCTGAAGGAGGCGCCGCGTTATTTGCGGCGCGGAGGCATCCTGCTTTTCGAGGTCGGCCTTGGCCAGGACCGGCAGGTCATGAGTTTGCTCGAGCGTTCCAAGGTCTATGAGAGTATCCGGGCAGTCACCAATCCAGCCGGCGAGGGCCGGGTGGTTGTGGCACATACAAAGGCGCAGGCATAAGCGCCACAGTCGCGGCAGGCTTCAGACGCGCTGTCGCGGCTTAAAACAGCCGGGGATTTGAAACAGAGCTGCGGGCTTTCGGCAATCAGTTTCTCTTGCGCATGACGTATCGCGCAATTCCCTGGATGGAATCGAGGTTCTCGGGCAGCAGCTCGCTGTCTTCGACCGTGATGCCGAAGGTCTCCTCGATGAAGCCGATAACCTCGAGCACCCCCGTCGAGTCCACGATGCCCTGGTCGAGAAGCGAGGTGTCGCTCTCCAGACTGTCCGGATCGGCTATATAGAAATTCGAGGCCAGGAAAGCGCGAATTTGTTCACTGAAGGTATAGGTTCTATCCTTGGTAGATAACATTGATTTCGCCTCCGGTACAAAAGATGAATGCTGATCAACTTCGCTTTGGTGCCGACTCATGACAGGGCCGTTTTTTTGAGTTTGCCCGTGTCGGTCATCGGCAGACTGGGTACGATGACGATGGACTTCGGAACCATGAAGTTTTCCAGCCGTCTCTGGCACTCTTTCTGCAACTGCTTTTCGCCGAGCATGCTTCCCTGCTCCATCACGACAAACGCCTTCACTGCTTGCCCGAGCATCTCGTCCGGAACGCCGATGACCGCGGCTTCCCGTACGCCGGCAATGTTCATCAACGCGTTTTCCACCTCCTTCGGCGCTATCTTCTCTCCGCGCGATTTTATGATCTCGTCGCCGCGACCGACAAAGTAGAGATAGCCCTCGGCGTCCATCCGGCAGTAGTCGCCGGTGTACAGGACCTGCTCACCCGGCAGCGGTCCGGGTTTGAGCTTTCTGGCTGTCGCCTCCGGCTTGCCCCAATAGCCCTTCATCACCGTCGCTCCGCGGATGACGAGCTGACCAACGACGCCGGGTCCGACCCGCCTGTCATGCTCGTCGACAATCCACATTTCCGTGTTGGGGATGGCGATGCCGACGCTCAACGGCTTTCGCTCCAGATCGTCCGGCGGCAGGTAGGTGCAGCGCTTGCATTCGGTAAGGCCGTACATCGAATAGATACGGGCGCCAGAAAACAGCTCCTGCAGCAGGAGAATGTGCTTGAGCGGCAGGGCGGCCGCAGTGTTGGTGACATAGCGAATGCTCGAAAAATCCTGATCCCTCAGAGACTTGAGCTCCCCGAGTGCGGCAAAGATGGTCGGTACGCCGGGAAAGCCCGTCACCCTTTCTTGCTTGATCAGCCCAAGGATCTGCGCCGGGAAGGCGAACGAGCGCTCAAGCACCAGCCGGGCGCCCGCGCCGAACGCCATGATCATCTGGTAAAGACCGTAGTCGAAGGCGAGCGGCAGGACATTGAGGATCACCTCGTCTTCGGCAAGCGCCAGGTACGAGGAAATCGAGGCGCATGCGGCGATCATGTTTCGATGCGTCAGCATCACGCCCTTGGGCTCGCCCGTCGAGCCGGACGTATAAATGATCGCAGCGAGATCGATGTCGATGCAGCGGCGCGCGGGCGGCGTGCTGCGGGCTGCCGCGACCGCAGTATCCCAGCGCACAGCATGCGGAAGTTCTTGCAGGTCGTTGCGTTCGATCGGCCCGGAGACGATCATGCGGCGCAACGATGGGCAATTCCGCGCCGGATCCCTGAAAATCGAGTGCAGGTGTTTGTCGGTGATCAGTGCCGTCGGGCGGCAATCGTTGAGCAAATAATCGAGCTTGTCGCTTTTGGTGAGCGGATTGACGATGCACACCACGGCGTTGGCCTTGAGCACCGCCCAGAAAGCGACGACGGCCTCGACAGTGTTGTCGGCGAAGATCACCACTCGATCGCCACGCGCAATTCCAGCCTCGGTCAAATGGTGCGCTATGGCGTTCGAGCGCATGTCGAGATCGCCATAGGTGACACGTTGATTGCCGCACACCAGGGCCACCTTGGCGCCGAGCCGGCTGGCAGAGTTGGTGAGATAGTCGTGCAGGAGGGGTACGGCGCCATGCATCATGCGAGCACCTCTTCACGATGCTCGCGGTCGATATCGATGCTGAGCTTGAGCGTGCGAGCCCCACTTGGACGGCTCGCGATAAATTGCCGATGGAGAAGCTGCGTCGACAGCACTCCGACCAGCGCCATATTGTCGGAGTTGGACAGGTCGCCGCCGCCGGCGCTGGCTTGGCACTTGCTCAGGAGCCGGGTAACCGATTTGGGATCGAAGACGTTCGCTTCGCGCAGCGCCGCCTCCGAAAGTGCTTCGCGAATGTAGACCGGAGCGCCATCTGCGACGAAGCAAAGCGCGTTGGGGGCCCGGTAAGGCTGTTTCTTGCGGGTGACGATTTCCGACGGCACGATCGGTTGCGCTACACGTTTCAGCACATGCTTTTCGTCGAGCACGCGCAGCTTGTAGGCGGCCGGAAGCGAATTCGCGAGCCTCACGAGTTCATGGTCGAGGAACGGGAAGCGCCCCTCGACGGAATGAGCCATGAGCATCCTGTCCCCTTGTGAGGACAGCAGGTAGCCCGACATCAGCGTCTGGATCTCGATATACTGGTCCTGCGCAAGAGAGCCCCATCGCGAAAACTCCGACGGCAGGCGGGCAAGCAGCTCGGACACGGCGTTATGGCGCTCCGTTTGGGCGCGCATGTCTGGCGAAAACAGCCGCTTGATGGCGCTTGTGGTACGCCAGCGCGTGCCATGCGCAAAACCAGGCGCACCACAGGCGTGGATGTCGCGCCCGAAGAACTGGCGTGCCATAGCTTGCTGCTGTACCGGCGAGCGGCTGAGATAGGGATAGAGGCGCTCCAGCAAACGGGAGCGTCGCTTCGAGGCGGGCTGGCGTCCCCAGAAGCGGCGGACCTTGCCTTCGCGGAACAAATCGTAGCCGGCGAACATTTCGTCGGCCCCTTCGCCGGTCAGCACGACCTTGATGCCATGCTGGCGCACCAGTCTCGAGAGCAGGAACAGCGGCGCCGGCGCGGTTCTTAGGATTGGCCGCTCGGCATGGTAGATAACCTCAGGGAAGATGCCAGCGATATCGCTGCGCGAAACAACCACCTCATGATGGTCGCTGCCGGCCACGCCGGCAACCAGGCGCTGGAAATGCGTCTCATCATATTCGGCGTCGGCAAAACGCAGCGAGAAAGTCTGGAAGCGCTCGCCCGCGAAGCGTCTCCCCAGCGTGGCGACCAGTGAGCTGTCGAGCCCGCCGGACAAATAGCAGCCAACCGGCACGTCGGCGCGTACTATCCTGAGCGCCGTCGCGGTCTCCAAGGCGCTGCGCACTTCCTCCACCGCGTCATCAAGCGAGCCGCTGAATTCATCATCGCCAGGCCCGTCAACCTCTGGATAGGCAGGCTTCCAAAAAGCCCGCTCGCGAACGACGCCGCGGTCATAAATGCGGACATGCCCAGGCGTGAGTTCGCTTACTCCTCCAAACACGCCTTGTGGCGGCGCGACAGTCCAAAGAGTAAAAGTCTGATCGATGCCGGCTGGATCGAACGCGCGGGGTATGTCCGCATCGGCCGCGAAAATGGCCTTCACCTCGCTGGCGAAGTAAAGCCGTCCGCCATGCTCGCAAAAGTGCAGCGGGCAGATGCCGAACCGATCCCGCGACAAGACGAGACGACCAGCCACGGAGTCCCAGATGGCGACTGCCCACTGCCCATTCATTCGCTCGAAGGCGGCCTCGCCCCAGGCATGATAGGCATGGACGATGACCTCGGTGTCGCTGCGTGTGCGGAAGCGATAACCGAGCGCGGCCAGGTCTTGTCGCAGCTCGACGTAATTGAAGATTTCGCCGTTGAAGACGATCCACATTGTGTCGTCCGCGCCGGCGAGTGGCTGCTGGCCGCTTGCGAGATCGATGACGGACAGGCGGGCATGCGCCAATCCTGCACGTCTGTCCCGGTAAAGGCCGCGCTCGTCCGGGCCGCGATGCGCCAGCGCGCCCGCCATACGTATCAGCGCATCCCGGGAAGGGGACGCCGCTGCGGCGCTCAGCGACACAATTCCGGCGATGCCGCACATCGCCTAGCCCTCGCCCATTGAAGAGGACACCAACGGCCGCGCGTGAAGATAACGTGCGGCGCGCCGCTTGCTGTCGATATCCTTGAAAACCTTCTGGACCTGCGCCTCGGTGAGGCCGGTTGCCTCAGCGATCTCTTCGCTGGCTATCCCGTGGTTCAAGCCGTAGAGGCACAGATCCATCAAATAATAAGGCAGCGCGAAGTAGAACTCCTCCTGACTCTGCGGCATCGAGAAGGTGTCCGTGGTGGGCGGTCTTCGCCGGACCTCTTCCTCCACCCCAAGATATTCCGCCAATTGATAGACCTGGGTCTTGTAGAGGTGGACGATTGGCATCAGGTCGGCAATTCCGTCGCCTTGCTTGACGAAGAAGCCCTGGTCGTACTCCAGGCGGTTCGGCGTGCCCGCTACCGCGTAGTTGAGGCGGTCGGCATGGTAGTATTCGGTCATCTTCCGCAGGCGCTGCTTGTAATTGGTTGCCGCGACGATCTGCAGATAGGCTGCCGACGGCAGACGCACCGTGTCGGTCCTGCCCTCGGGGTCCTGAACCGTGAGGCGCGTGATGTTGAGACCGTTGCTCTCGAGAACCGAGGCGAGCACCAGCTTGCATTTCCAGCCGTCCCCATATTCGGGAACGACAGTCTTGATTGCTTCGATCTGCCGTCTATAGGCGCCGATCGCTTCCAGGGCCGGCGTTATATCCTCCAGGACCGTATCGATAGCAAGCTGCGCGGCGACGGTGCGGCCGAGCCTTAGCGAGTCGCCGGAGGAATGGCGCTCCGGCATGAATATCCCGAGGACCTTGTCTTTTCCAAAGGCGCGAGCACACAACGCCGCGACGACTGAGCTGTCGATGCCGCCTGAGAGGCCGACAACCACCCCTCGACGTCGCAGCGTGCCAAAGACCTGCTGGCGCAAGATCTGGACGATACGATCGACTTCCGCGCCAGCCTCGAGCACCAGCGCGTCCTTGCCGAATGTTGAGATCAGGTCGATGGCTTGTACTCCAGTTTGCGAGACTCGGTTGGCGAATAGGTTTGCGCCACCGCTTTCTCGATAAGGGGACGGTTGGTGGCGAGGTGAGGCTCTATGACCAGGTCGATATGGGTGCCGACGATCGGAATCACGTCCAGATGGGCGAAAACGCGATCCCAGCCGATGGCCAGAGTCATTCCGGGTCGAGCACAGCGAAACAGGGTGCCGGTGATCGGCAGCGCCGGCTTCGGCTCTGTCAGCCATTGGAAGAAGGCCCGTGCCCGCAAAACCTCCTGCAGTTCCAGTTTGGTTCTAAAGCTCGTCGCATTGAATTGTCCCTGAGCGTAGCGATCGAGAAACCGGACCAGTTGCGCCTCTCGCCCCATTTTCACGGCGACTTTCGCGAGGGCGCGGCAAGCCATCCGGTAAGCGGATACGCGGTTGGTCCGGATTCGATTAAATGTGCGCGTAAACGTCTCCAAGTAGGCGCTTCGCTCGCCGACGAGGCTGGTGTCGAGTATGCCGACAAACTTTATGGTTCGCCCCGCGGCCAGCAGCCGCGCCGCCACTTCGAAAGCAACAGCGCCGCCGAGCGAATGGCCAAGAAGTCGTATGTTACCCGAAGGTTGAGTGCGGCGGATCTGCTCGACGGCGGCATCGGCCATGTCGGCGAGGCTGTTTTGCCCGCGCAGTATCAGAGCCAGGGCCGGATACCTGATCGGGGCAACGCGGGTGACCTTGCCCATCGCTGCTGCAAAGGCAGCAAGGCTCGGGCCATAGCCGACCGACCCCGGGAACAGAAAAAGAATGGGAGGATCGTGCTTCTCGGCGCGCGCGCTTTGGTCGCCTGCCTGTGCAGATACGACCGCCTTGACCATTTCGTCCAGGCTCATCCCGACGGTGAAGGCCTCAAGACCGAGTTCCTGCCCGATAGCGCTTTCGATTTCCATGACGCAGTGCAGCAGCTTCAGTGAATCTCCTCCGGCGTCGTCCCAGCGCCCTGCCGCCACCCGCGTATTAAGAATGCTGGTCCATGCCCGCTGGACGACCTGCTGCGCCGTCAGCTTGCCTCGCGGCTCGAGCGGACGCTCGATCGCTGCCGTCTCTCTGGCTGAAAGATCCATGTCTGCAAGTGTCGTGATGTCGACTTTGCCGCTCGGCAGACGCGGCATCTCGGCGATCGTGTGCAACCGCAGGGGACGCAGCGGCGGCGGCAGATTGGACCTGACAAGCTGGCGAAGCTCGTCTGAAAAGGCCGCTTCGGCCGAGCGCCGAGGAACAACAAAGGCGACAAGCTCATTCGCCGCAGCCACGATTGCCACAGCATCCGCAACAGAGGGTGCGCAACGCAGCACCCGTTCGAGCTCGGCTGGCTCGACGCGTCGACCATTGATCTTTACCTGGCGCCCCTTGCGACCGACGATGTGCAGTAGGCCTTGGTCATCAAGTCTAACGAGGTCACCCGTCGCGAAAATCCGAAGGCTTGGATCGTCCGGGTCTGATGTTGTCGGCACAACAGCCCCGTCCTCCCAATGGCCAAGCAAGACATAGGGGCTCCTGATCAGAAGCTCTCCGCTGCGGCCTGGTTGAACGCGGCGGCCCGTTTTGTCGACAATTGCAAAGGTGATGCCAGGCAGTAGCCAGCCAACTGGAACCGAATCTCCATGCTCCGGCCAGTCTCGCGGCAGGAACCATTGCGAGCCCGTGGTCTCGGTTGACGAGTAACCGATCTGGATGAGGCACGTATCGGAGACGGCCTTGCGCAGCAGGGCGATGTCGCTCCACGGCACCTTCTCGCCACCGATCCGGGCGACTCTGAGTGAATGAAATGCTTCCGCAGGTCCGTCTGCCATAAGCGCGCGAAGCAGTGCCGGCACCAGATAGGTGATTGTCACGCCCGCGGATCGCACCAGACGTTGCACGGCGCGCAAGCCGACCGCTTCGACTTCGACCAGATGCAAGGTGGCGCCGGTGAGAAGAGCCGCAAGAATCTCCCGGCACCCGGCGATTGTGGCGGGTCCGGTCAATGGCAGGAAAACATCATCCGAGTTGATGTGGCATGCATCGACATATTGCTGGACCCGGCACAGCAAGCTGCGCTGGCTGTTAACGATGCCTTTGGGCCGGCCCGTGCTTCCTGATGTATAAAGCACGATGGCGGGCGCATCGACCGAGGCGGAATAAGACTGAGGCACTTGCCCACCCTGCGAGGCCGCACTGGTCGACACATCGATCCAACTGACCCGGTGAGGCAAACGTTCGGGTCGGACATTGCCCTCGCCCAGAATAGCTGAGAGTCGCGCCCCGGCCACGATTTCAAGAATCCGCGAGCCAGGATCTCGTGCGTTGAGCGGCACCGAAGGGCGCCCAGCCGCCATGCTGGCCAGCATGGCGATGGGATACCAGGCTGAGTTGGCCTGAAGAATCCCTATCGCCTGTCCATCTGGGACGGCCGCCGCGATCTGGTAGGACAGCGTCTCGACTGACCGGAGAAGCTGGGAATAGGTCAGACGATTGGCGCCGTCGCTGATTGCAAGCTTGTCGGGGTACTGGCGGACGATATTTCTCAGGTGCTCGAAGGCCGCAATGTTGGCAAAATCGGCGCCCAATCTTTGAAATGGGCGCAGTACGGGACCACCCTGATCCAGTGGGTATTGTGGGACACTTGACCAATTATCGGAGGTCGTTGTCTGACAATCCACCGCTAGATCCTGATCCGCGACTTCTGATCCCAAATATGCCGAAGACATGAGTTGCCTACGCTAAGATTAGGGTCACTTATCGCCCCCCGCCCCGATCTTTTCATCGATCATTCTGATGATGCCCTTCGCCTGTTTCGCAAGCCGCGGGCCGAGCCAATCATGCCGAGCTCGCTGGCTGCCGTGGTGCGCATGACACGGCGAGCACTGGCGTTTGTGCCAAGTTGGCAACACCTGTTGGACACATGCCAAGGCGGGATCGAAGACCAAGGCGGGTTGAAGACGGAATTGCCGCTACGCAGGCATATTGCCTATTCTGTGGTTCTCCCGGGCGATACAGGCGATGCTTCGGTGTCGGAATAGCTGCCGGAGACGAAACAATATGCATAGATCTGTCCCCGATTTTCGTCGGTCACACGAATCCAATCCTTTTCCCACGTTCGGAAGGTAATACGCCCGCCCGTCATCATAGCTGCGGCTCTGAACGGACTCGGCGCGTTGACAACGCGCACCGATATAACATCGTCGCCGTCCATACGCTCGACGAGATACGTCTGCATGAAAGCTCCCCATGCCCCGCTAGATCACCCGCACTTTAACGACGGCTAATCAATTCGGTTGCAACGTGTTTTGCGAAACTTGGAGGCGATGGTTTCCATACCCACCGGCGCCGGGGGTCCCTCCCACTCCGTATCCGTCAGATTTTTCAGCGACGGGAAGCCAGTACAGGTGAAGGCAGGCTGATTCCGGCCATGCCGGCCTTCATGACCACTGCGCCGTGTCGACGATCCGTTGGAGCAGAAGGCCTGGTGCTGCAACGTCAATCGTATTTGGCCAGGAAGCGCCCGACGGCGGCGAGGCCGTCGTGCTTTTCCTCGACATGCGGCATGTGGCTGGAATTCGGGAAGACCAGGCCTTCGACGTAGGGGATAAGATCCAGAAAGGGCTGGACGCAGGCCTCGGTCGCTTCGTTGTAGAAGCCGCGGAAAACCAGGTCGGCGCCTCGATCCGATGCAGGCGGTCGACGATGGTCCAGTCCCGCATCGTGCCGATGACGTGGAACTCATTGGGACCATTTATGGTGTGATAGACGGTCGGATCTTCCTCGATTGCCGCGAATGTCCGGGAGACCATTACACCGCGGTGCTGCGTTCCGCCGTGCCGATACCCGGCATCGACCGGGCGCGGCGTGGCCGGCTGGTGCTCAAGGGTGACCTGCCCAGCCCGATGAACCCACCCCTCGGGGTGCCGGTTCCACACCCGTTGCCCAGCTGCCACCCCGATCTGCCGCAGCGAGCGCCCGCTTCTCCAAAGCATCGGCGAGGGCCGCCTGGTCGCCTGCCATCATCCAGCCGACGGTTGACGAGGGGAATTCTCGTTCAACGATATCCGGACCGTCAGCCGTAATTGTTGCTTCGGCGAGAATAAAGGCCGATCTGGACGCCGCACGATCCGGCGCTATGTTGCGCTTCGGCGGCCGGGTATCGCGGATGCCTAATACTAAAGTAACTGTTCTCGCGTTGCCGAGCGATGTTACGATTTGAAGGACGGTGGCCGTACAGCGCTGCGTGATTTTGCGCTGGAGAGGATGGAATATGGGAGGCCGCTCTTCGTGCCGCAGCAGGCAGCCGCCGACATGTTGCTCGGTTGTCGACCATAAGGGAGGAAGTCACCAATGAAGCTATCGTACCTGGTCTCGGCCGCGCTTCTTGCAGCGACTGCGATGCCTGCTGCAGCCGCCGAGATTTCCGATGGCAAGGTCAAGATCGGCATTCTCAACGACCAGTCGGGCGTCTATGCCGATTTCGGCGGCAAGTGGTCGGTCGAGGCCGCCAAGATGGCGGTCGAGGATTTCGGCGGCAAGGTGCAAGGTGCGCCGGTCGAGATCGTCAGCGCCGACCACCAGAACAAGCCGGACATCGCCTCCAACATTGCGCGGCAGTGGTATGACACCGAACAGGTCGATTCCATCATGGAACTCACCACCTCCTCGGTGGCACTCGCCGTCCAGGGGATTTCCAAGGAAAAGAAGAAAATTGATATCGTCACCGGCGCCGCGACCACCGAGCTAACTGGTAAACAGTGCTCGCCCTATGGCTTCCACTGGGCCTACGACACGCATTCGCAGGCAGTGGGGACCGGTGGCGCTCTCGTCCAGCAAGGCGGCGACAGCTGGTTCTTCGTCACCGTCGATTATGCATTCGGATATTCGCTCAAGGAGCAGACCGCAAAGTTCGTCGAGAGCCATGGCGGGAAGGTGGTTGGCGAGGTGCGTTACCCGCTCGGCTCGACCGACTATTCATCCTTCCTGCTGCAGGCGCAATCGTCGGGCGCCAAGGTCATCGGCCTGGCGAATGCCGGCCTCGACACCTCCAACTCGATCAAGCAAGCGGCCGAATTCGGTATCGTGCAGGGCGGTCAGCGCCTTGCAGCGCTTCTCTTCACGCTGGCCGAGGTGCATGGGCTCGGTCTCGAGGCGGCGCAAGGCGTGGTGCTGACCGAAGGCTTCTACTGGGATCGCGACGACAAGAGCCGCGAGTTCGCCCAGCGGTTCTTCAAGCGCACCAACCGCATGCCGAATATGATCCAGGCCGCCACCTATTCAGCCGTGACACAGTATTTGAAGGCGATCGACAAAGCCGGCACCGATGGAACCGAGGCGGTCGCCAAGGAATTGCATTCGATGCCGGTGAACGACGTCTTTACGGCGAACGGCAAAGTGCAGCCCGACGGCAACATGGTTCACGACATGTATCTTTATCAGGTCAAGTCGCCGAGTGAGAGCACCAAGGAGTGGGACTATTACAAACCCCTCGCCACGATCCCCGGTAACGAGGCGTTCCTGAGCGCCAAAGAGAGCGGCTGTCCCACGGCCGGCGAGTGATTGGCGGACCGATGGCGCCGCCTGAACCGGATCGGCCGCAGGTAGTGCTTTCCGCCCGCGGTTTGCGGCGCGACTTCGCCGGCTTCGTTGCTGTCAGGAATGTCGATCTCGACGTCTACCACGGCAATATCCACGCGCTGATCGGACCCAACGGCGCCGGCAAGACCACCGTGTTCAACCTGCTCACCAAGTTCCTGCCGCCGACCAGCGGCAGGATCGAACTGCTCGGCCACGACATCACCCGCACCTCGCCGGCCAAAGTCGCGCGGATGGGCCTGGTGCGCTCGTTCCAGATATCGGCAGTGTTTCCGCATCTCAGCGTGCTCGACAATGTGCGCGTTGCATTGCAGCGACCGGGCGGGCTCAGCGTTCAGTTCTGGCGCTCGCTATCGGCGCTCGATAGATTGACGCCGCGCGCCGAGGAGCTTTTGCGGTCTGTCTGTCTCGACGATGCCAAGAACAGGCCCGCCGCCGATCTCTCCTATGGCAGGAAACGTGTGCTCGAGATCGCCACGACGCTGGCGCTCGAGCCGAAAGTGCTGCTGCTCGACGAGCCGATGGCCGGCATGGGGCATGAGGACGTGCGTACGGTTTCCGACATCATCCGCTCGGTTGCCAGGGATCGCGCCGTGCTGATGGTCGAGCACAATCTGACAGTGGTGGCCGATCTTTGCGACTGGATAACCGTCATGCAGCGCGGCGAAATCCTTGCCGCCGGCGACTACCCCACGGTCAGCCGCGACGAGCGGGTGAGGGTCGCCTATATGGGCACCGCCGATGACTGACGCCGCGCCGCTTCTTGCAGTCCGCGACCTCAACGCCTGGTATGGCGAGAGCCATGCGCTGCACGGCGTCGATCTGGAGGTCTTTCCAGGTGAAACTGTGACGTTGCTGGGCCGCAACGGCGTCGGCAAGACCACGACATTGCGCGCCATCATCGGGCTAATCCGCCAGCGGACCGGCCAGATTTTTTTCGACGGCAAGGATCTGATGCGCCTGCCATTGCACCGGACTGCGCAGCAAGGCATCGGCCTGGTGCCGGAGGAACGCGGCATCTTCGCGACGCTGACCGTGGACGAGAATCTGGTGCTGCCCCCGATCGTCGCCGAAGGCGGCATGAGCGTGGAGGAAATATTCGATCTTTTCCCCAATCTGAAGGAGCGCCGTAACAGCCCCGGCACCAGGCTCTCGGGCGGCGAGCAGCAGATGCTGGCGATTGCGCGCATGCTCAGAACCGGCGTGAAAATGCTGCTTCTCGATGAGCCGACCGAGGGCCTGGCTCCGGTCATCGTGCAGCGCATCGGCGATCTGCTGGCGACGATGAAAAAGCGCGGTATGACGATCCTGCTGGTCGAGCAGAATTTCCGCTTTGCCAGCCGCGTCACCGACCGTTTCTACCTGATGGAGCACGGCAAGGTCGTGGCGGCCTTTCCGGTCGGCGAACTGCCGGATCGCATGACGCTGCTGCATGAAGTGCTGGGTGTATGATGGCGCCATGACGATGATCTTCGGAATACCCGTTCAGGCATTCCTCGGCCAATTGCTGGTCGGCCTCATCAACGGCTCGTTCTACGCAATGCTGAGCCTGGGCCTTGCTGTCATATTCGGCCTGTTGCGCGTCATCAATTTCGCTCACGGCGCGCTCTATATGCTCGGCGCCTTCATCGGCTACCTGCTTCTCACCCGGTTCGGTATCGGCTACTGGCCGGCTTTGATCCTGTCGCCGCTGATCGTCGGCGGCTTCGGCATCGTGGTCGAGCGCCTGGCGCTGTCGAGGCTTTACGACATCGACCCGCTCTACGGGCTGCTTTTCACCTTTGGCCTCGCGCTCGTGCTCGAAGGGGTATTCCGTTACTACTATGGCGTATCGGGAAGTCCTTATTCCGTGCCGCCGCTGCTGTCCGGCGGCACCAATCTCGGCTTCATGTTCCTGCCCAATTATCGCGGCTGGGTGGTGGTAGCCTCGATGATCGTCTGTTTCGGCACTTGGGCGCTGATCGAGAAGACCAGGCTGGGCTCCTATCTGCGCGCGGCAACGGAGAACCCCGGCCTGGTGCAGGCTTTCGGCGTCAACGTGCCGTTGCTGCTGACCCTTACCTACGGCCTCGGCGCCGCTCTTGCCGGGCTTGCGGGGGTTCTCGCCGCGCCGATCTATCAGGTGAGCCCGCTGATGGGATCTGACCTCATCATCGTCGTTTTCGCCGTTGTCGTGGTCGGCGGCATGGGATCGATCCTCGGGGCGATCGTCACCGGTTACATGCTTGGCCTCGCCGAAGGCTTGACCAAGGTTTTCTATCCCGAAGCCTCCAATCTGGTGGTCTTCGTCATCATGGCGATCGTGCTTCTGGTCCGGCCAGCCGGCCTGTTCGGAAGGGATGCCTGAGATGGCCGAACTGACCCTTCGCGAGACGCGTGCCAAGAATTCCGCACGGCTTGAATGGGCGCTGGTCGGGCTCGGCATCCTGGCGCTGCTGGTGGCGCCTTTCTTCGTCTATCCGATCTTCCTGATGAAGATGCTGTGCTTTGCGCTGTTTGCCTGCGCGTTCAACCTTCTGCTCGGCTACACCGGCCTGTTGTCCTTCGGCCATGCGACGTTCTTCGGCGGAGCGGCCTATTTCACCGCATACGCGGTCAAGGTCTTGGGCTGGCCGCCGGAAGCCGGCATCCTGCTCGGCGTCCTGGGTGCCGCGCTGCTCGGCCTTGTGATGGGCTTCTTTGCCATCCGCCGGCAAGGCATCTATTTCGCCATGATCACGCTGGCGCTGTCGCAGATGTTCTTCTTCTTCTGCGTGCAGGCACCGTTCACCGGAGGTGAGGACGGCATCCAGGGCGTGCCGCGTGGTAGGCTGCTTGGAATGCTCGACCTGAACGTCTCGATCAACATCTATTATTTCGTGCTGGCAGTCTTCCTCATCGGCGTGTTCGCCATCTGGCGCATCATCAACTCGCCTTTCGGCATGATCCTGCGTTCCATCCGGGAAAACGAGAGCCGGGCCATTTCGCTGGGCTATTCCGTCGCCAACTACAAGCTGGCGGCTTTCGTCATGTCGGCGACATTGGCCGGGCTGGCCGGCGCGCTCAAGGCGATCGTTTTTCAGTTTGCCACGCTCACCGACGTCACCTGGCAGATGTCGGGCGAGGTGATCCTGATGACGCTCCTCGGCGGCATCGGCACCATGGTCGGGCCGATCATCGGGGCCAGTCTGGTCGTCGGCCTGGAAAACACGCTCGCCACCTCGAGTTTTCCGGTGACCATCGCCACCGGCCTGACCTTCATGGTCTGCGTGCTGGTTTTCCGGCGCGGTATTGTCGGTGAGGTCTATGCGCGGTTTCTCGGGCCAAAGGGTAACGGGAAAGACTGAACGGCTCAGTTCCGCCTCGCTACGCGATGCGTAAGCCTTGCGCGTCGAGAAGCACGCAGCCCAGAGGATCGAAGCAGACATCGACCATTTCGCCTTCACGCAGCGGCTGGCCGTCGATCAGCGTGTTGGCGCGCACCAGCGTGCCGGCGCCGATGTCGATCTCGTAGACCGCATTGCCGCCCAGATAGGAGGTCGAGACTATCCGTCCCGCCAGCCTGTTGGCAGCACCGACGGTACCGACGGTAAGCTTCTGCGGGCGAACGACGACGGTGACCGCGCTGCCGGTCGCGAGCGCCTTCGGCGCGGCCGCCTTTACGACATGGCCGCTGGCCAGCGCGATCGTCGCCATCTTGCCGTCCATCACAGTCACGCTGCCGGGCAGCATGTTGGCCTTGCCAAGGAAATTGGCGACGAATGCGGTGGCCGGCTGGTCATAGACCTGCGCGGGGGAGCCGATCTGCTCGATCAGGCCGGCATTCATGACGACGATGTGGTCGGACATCGACAAAGCTTCTTCCTGGTCGTGCGTCACGAAGATAGCGGTGATGCCCGTCTCCCTCTGGATTTTCTTGATCTCGACGCGCATGTCCTCGCGCATGTTGGCGTCGAGTGCCGACAGAGGCTCGTCCAGCAGCAGCACTTCCGGCTCGAAGACGATGGCGCGGGCCAGTGCGATGCGTTGCTGCTGGCCGCCAGAGAGCTGTGATGGCAGCTTTGTCTCACTGCCGGGCAGCCGCACCATGTCCAGCGCCTTCTTGACCCGGCGCACGATTTCCGGTTTCGGCACGTTTCGATATTTCAGGCCGAATGCGACGTTGTCGAAGACGTTCTTGTGCGGAAAGAGCGCGTAGTTTTGGAACACCAGACCAATGTTGCGCTTGTAGATCGGGATGTCGTCGACCCGTTTTCCGCCGATCGAGATCTGGCCGCTGGAGATGTCGACCAGGCCCGCGATCGATCGCAGGATCGTCGTCTTGCCGCAGCCGGACGGCCCGAGCAAGGTGACGAAACTACCCTTGCGGATCGCCAGTGAAAAATCGCGCACAGCGGCGAACTTGCCGTAAAAAATATCGATGTCGCGAAACTCGACCGCAGGCTTTCCTGTCGGCTGTCTCTCACCTTGGGCGAGCGGGTCGCCAGCGGCCCCGGCCGAAGCCGGCCGGGGCTGCTGGTCGTGGCTGTTGTCGTCATGCACCTTTCGACACCCTGTCCCATTGCTTGGTCCAGGCGTCTTCGTTCTTCGCCCAGTAGAGCGGATCGGCGAAGGTCAGCGACTTCATCGATCCGGTCGGATCGAAGGCCGGAAGTGCCGCGATCTTGTCGGTCAGCTTCACCTTGGTCGGGTCAAGCGATGGCGGATAGTTCTGGCCCTCGGCGACGGCGATCGACGTTGCCGGATCCAGCATGAAGTTGATCAGTTCCTCGCATTCGGCCATGGGCGAACCCTTGAGCACCAGCATGTCCTCCATCCACGCGTATGAGCCGGCAGGGTCGAGATAGCCGATTGGCTGGCCCTGCTGCTGCAGGGCGGCGACACGTCCTGACCAGGCGTCGGTGACGACGATCTCGTTTCGCGACAGGAGGTCCATCAGTTCCGCGCCGGAACTCCAGAACTTCTTGGCCAGGTCGCGGGTCTCGCGAACCTTGGCCCAGATGGCATCCATGTCCTGGATGTTGTTGGGGTCCTGTTTCGTCTGCAGCGCCGCATACCAGACGCGCGTCGTCATATCGGCGTAGCCGCCGATCTTGCCGGCATATTTCTTGTCGGTAAGCAGGTTGGCGCCCTTTTCCTTGGCTTCCTCCGGCGAGATGACCTTGTTGTTGTAGGCGATGCCGGTGGTGCCGTAATCATAGGGCACAGCCGACAGCTTTGGCGTGATCTTGCGGAACGGCTCGATCATGGCGGTCAGCACATTTGCCATGTTCGGGATGTTCGCCTCGTTGATCTCCGAATTGAAACCGCCATTGACGTATTTGATGTAGTAGTTGACGCCGGAAGAATGGACGATCTGGAAGTCGCCCGGCTTCGACGTCTTGATCTTGGTGATGATCTCGTTCTCGTCGCCAAAGGTGCCCTGGACGACCTTGACCTTGGACTTGGCGGTGTAAGGCTGGAACGCGTACTTATCGATCGCTTCCTGCACCACGCCGCCCCATCCGTCGAAGCGCACTTCCGAAACCGCGGCCAGCGCCCGTCCCATCCAGGGCATGGAAAGCCCGGTGGCGGCGGCAGCGGCGGCCGTCAGCGTCAGGAATGATCGCCGGCTGATGTCGCCATCGGCATAGCGCTCATTCAGCCGTTCCAGTCGTTTGGTGGTTGTCACTTTCATTTCCGTTCTCCCATTTTCATTTTCACTTGCCTGCCTTGAACCAGGTGAGGCTTTGCAGGATGAGCCCGCCAGCCAAGGGAATGCCGACCGTCAAAAGGATCATGACGGTTCCGAGCGCGTTCACCTCGGGGCTGATCGAGATCTTCAGCATCGAAAGGATTTGCGTCGGCATGGTCTCGACGCCCGCCGGCCGCCAGAACAGGCTGGCCGAAGTGTTGTCGAACGAAATGGTGAAAGCGAGCAGGACGCTGGCAAGCACTGCGGGAATGAGCAGCGGCAGCGTAATCTCGCGGAATGTCGACACACGCGGCGCCCCGAGCGACAGCGCCGCCTCCTCATAGGAACGCTTTATGCCGACCATGCGCGCCTGGACGATCAGCACCACGTAGGGGAGCGTGAGCAGAATGTGGCCGAGCACCAGCAGCGTCATGCTGCGCGGCTGGTCGACGGCTTTGATCATGACCAGCAGGCCGACGCCGAGTATCGTTTCGGGGACCAGCGCGGGAAGAATGACAAGCGTGTTGATCACCTGCTTGCCACGAAACTCGAAGCGCACCAGCGCTAATGCCGCCATGATGCCGAGCAGTGTCGTCACCGTTGCCGTTACCAGGGCAATCCACATCGATGTCCGGAAGGCGTCGAGAACCGGCTCGTTGGTGAGCAGCTTCTCATACCACCGCAGGCTGAAGCCGGTGAGGGGAAAGCCGCCGAACATCGAGGCGTTGAAGGAAAGCACGACCGTGGCGAGGATCGGCGCAAACATGAAGATGTAGACGCACACCGTGATCGCGCCGGTCAGCCGCCAGGCCCATCTGCCTTCGCGATCGGGATGATCCGCTCTCATGCGCTGAGGCCCTTCATGATCTGCGACAGGCCCATATAGCGGCTGTAGGCGGCCGCGGCGGCGCCGAGCAGGACGAACAGGACGATGGAAAGCGTTGCCCCCATCGGCCAATTGAGCTGCCCCATAATGGTATCGTAAATCAGGTTGCCGAACAGCGCATCGCGGCTACCGCCGAGCAACTGCGGCGTCACATAGGAACCGGCCGCCAGCACGAAGCAGAGCAGCAGCCCAGCGCCCAGCCCCGGCATCGATAGTGGCAAGGTCACTTCGCGGAACGCCTGCGCGCTGGTACAGCCCATCGAGCGCGCGGCGGCGATCAGCGTGCGGTCGATGCTTTCCAGGCTGACATAGACGTTCAGGATCATGTAGGGCAGCAGAAAATGCAACAGCCCCATGATGACGGCGCCCTCGGTGTAGAGCATCGGCAACGGCTCGTTGATGACGCCCAGCCTGATGAGCGCCACGTTGATCAGCCCCTGTTCGCCGAGGATGTGGATCCACGAGAACGTCCGGATGGTGAAGCTGATCCAGAACGGCACGATGAGCAGCAGCAACAGCAGCCATTTGTGCCTGAAGGTCGTGGCCCAGATGAAATAGGCGGGGAAATAGCCAAGGATCGCGCAGATCACCGCGGTGATGGCGCCGACGCGAACGGTCTTCCAAAGAAAGCCGTGATAGTAGCTGTCGGTGAGGAATTCCTTCCAGTTATCGAAGGTCAGCACCGCCGACTCAACTCCGGCGGTGACGAAGGTGAAAAACGTGTAGACCGTCATCATCGCGATCGGCAGCAGCAGAAGCAGGGTAAGCAGTATAAGCACAGGCGCGACGAGGACCCAGGCCAGTCGCTGATCGTATAATTTCCACCCTTTGGTCACGACCCGTCCACACCAATTTATGTGCAAGCCGCCATCACCGGGGCTCGGCTCGGGACTAGATTGGGCGATCGGCGTTCAGGTGTCCACTCTGCATGTGACTCCAGCACAAACTCTGTGCAGGGCCACCGGTTGACCCTCGCCCTGCCGGATTCAACAAATTGCCCGGCGTTCCGCCTGCGCATTGATTAAATCAGCTATCTCGATATACAGGGTAAATTTCGAATATGGATTTCGCGTGGGCCGGGCAATTTCATGAGTCGCAATTTTCTGGTGATTGAACCTGAGGAAGGCATTGCCGTGCTCAAAGGGCTTGCCTCCTCGGCGCGGATCTCGATGCTGAAACTGCTGCATGAAAAGGGGCCGATGAATATCAACGAAATCGCCGCCGTGCTGTCGCTGCCGCAGTCGACCGTCTCAACCAACATCCAGGTGCTGGAGGATGCGGGGCTGATCCGAACCGAGAACCTGAAAGCGAAGAAAGGCAGTCAGAAAATCTGTTATCCGACGGCCGAAGAAGTGCTTGTCGTGTTCAAGAGCGAATACCGTGCGGTCAAGAACGATGCGATCGAAGTGTCGATGCCGATCGGGCTTTACACCGGCTTTGAGGTTACCGCGCCCTGCGGCCTTTGTTCGCCGGACGGCATCATCGGCTTGCTCGATGTGCCGAACACTTTCCTTGATCCGGATCGCATGAAAGCCGGTTTGCTGTGGTTCACGCGCGGTTTTGTCGAATACCAGTTCCCCAACAATGCCAAGCTCGCCAATGCCGAGATCACCGGACTCGAAGTGGCGATAGAGCTGTCTTCGGAAGTGCCGGGCACCAGCGCCGATTGGCCCTCGGACATCACGCTGACGATCAATGGTGTCGATGTCGGCACCTGGACGTCGCCGGGGGATTTCGGCGACAAGCGCGGCGTCTTCACGCCCTCCTGGTGGAAGCTCAAGGGCTCGCAATACGGCAAGCTGAAGAACTGGCGAATTGCCAATGACGGCACCTATGTCGACGGTCTCAGGATTTCCGAAACCGGCCTCGCCGCTCTCGATCTGAAGAGCCATCATTCAATCCGCGTCCGTATCGGCGTCAAGGACGACGCCGAGCGCCCCGGCGGGATCAACATTTTCGGCAAGGGCTTTGGAAACTACGATCAGGACATTCTGCTCAGGATCAAAACTGGTTGATATCATGAAATCGGGTTCTGAAGATAACGCAGCAACTTCAACTGTTTGGCTTTCTGCTGTGCCAAAGCGTTGGTCTAATTGTCCTACATTTGGGCATTTTTGACTTGACGAAGGGTTGCCAGTTCCTCTTTGATATCGGGCAAGGTGATTTAAATCATCATTTGTGATATCGATGGGAGGAATGCATGAAGGCAGCCGTTACGGCACATCCGCATTTTGTTGTCTCGGAGATCGATCCGAGACTCTACGGATCCTTCATCGAGCATCTCGGGCGGGCAGTTTACACCGGCATCTATGAGCCCGGCCATCCGACAGCGGATGCCAACGGCATGCGTCAGGACGTCATCGATCTCGTCAGGGAACTCAATGTTCCGATCGTCCGCTATCCCGGCGGCAATTTCGTCTCAGCCTACAATTGGGAAGACGGCATTGGCCCCAAGGAAGAGCGCCCGGTGCGGCTCGACCTCGCCTGGCATACGTCGGAAAGCAACGAAGTCGGCCTGCATGAATTTGCCGATTGGTGCACCTGCGCCAACACCGAGATGATGCTTGCCGTCAATCTCGGCTCGCGCGGCCTCGACGAAGCCCGCAACCTGCTGGAGTACGCTAACCATCCCGGCGGCAGCAAATGGAGCGACAAGCGCATCGCCAACGGCCGCAAGGAGCCCTTCGACGTCAAGCTCTGGTGCCTCGGCAATGAAATGGATGGCCCCTGGCAGATCGGCCACAAGACCGCGGACGAGTATGGCCGCTTGGCGCATGAGACGGCCAAGGCCATGCGCGCCTTCTCCAAGTCACTCGAACTGGTGGTCTGCGGCTCTTCGAACGCCAAGATGCCCACCTACCCTGAATGGGAAGCGACGGTTCTCGACCATACCTACAACGAGGTCGACTACATCTCGCTGCACATGTATTTCGACAACGAAGCCAACGACGCTCCGAACTATCTCGCCATGAGCGAAAAGCTCGACGCCTACATTGTCTCGGTCGCCGGCGTCATCGACTATATCAAGGCCAAGAAGCGCTCCAACAAGCAGGTTTACATCTCGTTTGACGAATGGAACGTCTGGTACCATTCCAAGGAGCAGGACAAGAAGATACTCGGCGGCAGCGACGGTTGGCCGTTCGCCCCGCCGTTGCTCGAAGACATCTATAATTTCGAGGATGTGCTGCAGGTCGGCCTGATCCTCAACACCTTCATCCGCCGTTCCGACGTCGTCAAGATCGCGTGCCTGGCACAACTGGTCAATGTCATCGCGCCGATCATGACCGTTCCGAATGGTCCGGCATGGCGGCAGACGATTTTTTATCCCTATCTGTTTGCTTCCAACTATGGCCGCGGCAATGCGCTGGATCTCAAGGTGGAAAGCCCGACCTACAGATCCAGCGTTGCGGGCGACGTCGCCTATGTCGATGTTGCCGGCGTGCACGACAGGCAAACCGGCCACGTCACCTTCTTCGCCGTCAACCGCCATTCGAGCGAGGTAATCGAAACAGTGGTCGACCTCTCCGGCTTCGGGGCGGCGGAGATCGTCGATCACCAGGTGATGGCACACGCCGATCTGAAAGCCGTCAATTCGGCCGAAAACCCTGGCAATGTCAGCCCCAGGAAGGGTGAGGGCGCCGAAGTCGCCGGCGGCAAACTAAACCTGTCGCTGCCGGCGTATTCCTACCAGTTCATACGCCTGAGGCTCTGAGTTCGGGCGGATCATCGAGAAAGCGCAAACGCTGAGGAGGAGCGTCGACGTGACGGCCGATATCGAGATCAGGAACGTGAGCAAGCAGTTCGGTGCCATGACGGTGCTGGATCATCTGTCGCTCTCCATAAGGGCACGCGAATTCATCGTGTTCCTGGGGCCGTCCGGCTGCGGAAAATCGACGCTTCTTCGGATGATCGCCGGTCTTGAAGCTGTCGATAGCGGCGAGATTGCCATCAACAACGAGCGCATCGATCATCTGCCGCCGGGCAAGCGCGGCATTGCGATGGTGTTCCAGTCCTATGCGCTTTATCCGCATATGACGGTGCGCGACAACATGGCCTTCGGCCTTGCGAATATCGGCGTACCAGGCAAGGTCATCGAGGCGCGCATCAACGAAGCCGCCCGCATCCTCGAAATGGCGCATCTGCTCGATCGCAAGCCGGGCCAGCTCTCCGGCGGTCAGCGGCAGCGCGTCGCGATCGGCCGTGCGATCGTCAAGGAGCCGAAGGCCTTCCTGTTCGACGAGCCGCTCTCCAATCTCGATGCGGCGCTGCGCACCCGAACCCGCATCGAGCTTGCCCAGCTTCACCAGCGGCTGCAATCGACGATGATCTTCGTCACCCACGACCAGGTCGAAGCAATGACGCTGGCCGACCGCATTGTCGTCATGAACAATCGCAAGATCGACCAGATCGGTACCCCTATGGAGATCTACGAACGCCCGGCGACCAAATTCGTCGCGGGTTTCGTCGGCGCGCCGGCGATGAACTTCGTCGATGCGACACTCGACAGATCGGGCAAGAACGCCACGGCCAGATTTGCGGACGGCATCTCGGTGCAGACCGAGATCGCCTCCAGCCAATTGACCGATGGCAACTACACTTTCGGCATCCGTTCGGAAGACGTGCGCATCGTTGCCGCCGGACAGGGCAATGCCGACGGCGTCGTCGATGTGCTCGAGCGGCTCGGCGAACGCACCCTGATCTACGCGCGGCTGGGCGATGGCCAGCAGATCGTCGGCTCCGATGCCGGCAACAGCCGCGTCGCCGTCGGCGACAGAATCGGGCTCGCCTTCGACGGCCAGAAATCGCATCTGTTCAACGAGACCGGCCGCGCCTGGCATGCGAGGGAGGCCTGAGATGGTTGACCGGCTGGCGACGTCCCCGACCGCGACGCTTGCTGTCGGCGTCAGAGCCCCTACCGCCGACATCTATGCGCCGCAATGGCGAAACTTCATTTTCGTTGCGCCATTCTTGTTCTTCTTCACCACGCTGCTGCTCTTCCCGCTGCTCTGGGGGATGTGGCTGAGTTTCCACAAGGCCGACACGTTTTCGTCCGGAAATTTTGTCGGTCTCGGCAATTACGCCAGGCTGTATCACGACAAGGTCTTCCTGCAATCGATCTGGAACACCTTCTACTTCGTGCTTCTGACCGTGCCGACGCTGGCGCTGATCGGCCTTTTCCTGGCGCTTTGCCTCAACCGCCGCACGCGCACTGCCGCGGTTTTGCGGACGCTGTTCTTTTCCTCGTCGGTGCTGTCGGTCACCATCGTCACGCTGATCTGGCGCATCGTCTTCATTCCGAATGTCGGCCTGTTGTCGACGATCTACGGATGGTTCGGCGCAACCGCACCGGCCTTCATTTCCGATCCCAGCCTTGCGATGATCGGCATCGCCATTGCCACCGTCTGGTGGTGCATCGGCCTGCCGATGATGCTCTTTCTCTCGGCGCTCCAGCAGATTCCACAGGATATTTACGAGGCGGCAGCGCTGGACAATGCCAATCGCTGGCAGACGCTACGCTCGATCACGCTGCCGTCGATCAAGCGGACCTTCATCCTGGTGATCATCATCCAGATCGTGCTGCAATTCCAGCTGTTCGGCCAGGCCTGGCTGATGACGCGGGGCGGTCCGAACAACCTGACCAAGCCGATCGTGCTCTACATCTACGATACCGCATTCCGTCGCTGGGATCTCGGCCTGGGCGCCGCGGCATCGGAAATCCTGTTCATCCTCATCCTGGTCGCGGCCATGGCCCAGTACCTGGTGACGCGCAGCAGGGGAGACCAGGCATGAGCGCTCCGGCCGCTTCCATCAAGGGACGGGCATTTGGCGACCATGTGTTGCTGGCCCTCGTCATCCTGCTTTCGATCGTCATGATCGCGCCGGTTCTGTGGGTCATCGGCCTGTCGCTCAAGGACAATACGGAGCTGATGGCCGATCCGAACTCGGTGTTTCACGCGCCCTATACGCTGAAGAACTACATCAACACCGTCGGCACCTCGTCGGTGTTCATCTGGGTGCGCAACAGCATCATCGTCTCAGGCGGGTTGACGTTCGGCACGTTGATCCTGTCGTCGCTCGCCGGCTACGGCTTTGCGCGGCTGAATTTCCCCGGCCGAGACGTGCTGTTCGTGATCGTGCTGTTCGGCCTGGCGGTCCCGGAACAGGCCGTGCTGGTCGCCCGTCACCAGATTTTCAGCATGCTGAAGTTCCACAACACCTATCAAGGGCTCATCCTGCCGGGCCTTTCGGCTCCGTTCGGCGTCTTCCTGATGACCCAGTATTTCAAGGCCATCCCCAAGGAGCTGGACGAAGCCGCCATGCTTGATAACGCCAGCCGGCTCAGGATTTTCTGGAAGGTGCTTCTGCCGCTCACGCTGCCTGCGCAGGCGACGCTCGGCATCTTCACCTTTCTCGGCGCGTGGAACGACTACTTCTGGCCGCTGATTTCGGCGACGAGGAAGGACATGTTCACGCTGACGGTCGGCATGGCCTCGACCCAGACCAATTTCGCCCAGTCCGAAGGCATCGGCTTCCTGATGGCGCAGGCGGTGTTCGCCGGTGCCCCGATCCTGATCGTCTACCTGTTCTTCCAGAAATACATCGTCACGGCGGTCTCCGGCGCTGCGGTGAGATAACGAAGATAGCCTGACGGCCGGGGGAATGGGCAGCGATTGAAGCACGAAAGCCAATCCAGGGTGGAGCGGCGGAAACTCAGTAGGAGGAACTGATATGAAACTGAAGAAAATACTGTTTGCCGCAGTCTCTGCGGGCGCAATGCTGCTCGCAGCTCCAAGCTTCGCGGCCACGGAACTGAGCGTGCAGCGCTTTTTCGGCGCCTGCGATGCTGATTTCGGCACCAACACCGATGCCACCAAGGCCGTTGGCGAATGCGGCATCATTACCTCGCTGATCAACAAGTTCAACGCCGACAATCCCGATGTCCACGTCAACGTCACCACCGTGGAATGGCCCGGCTATGATCAGCTGACCGCCCAGTTCGCTTCAGGCGACGCTCCGGACATCGTCACGATCCATGAATCCGTACTGTCGGATTATCAGTCGAAGGGCCTGTTGATGCCGCTCGACGATCTCTTGAAGTCGGTCGGCGTGACACCCGACGCCTTCACCGACGCGGCACGCAATGGCGCCACCAAAGACGGCAAGATCTATGGCCTGCCGATCGACAGCTGGACGATGCTCTATCACGTCAACATGGATCTTTTCAAACAAGCCGGCCTCGTCAATGCCGACGGCACGCCGATTTTTCCAAAGTCGCCCGAGGAACTGCTCGCCCAGGCCGAACAGTTCAAGCAGAAGACGGGCAAGCCTTATTTCGTCCAGAACCTGGCCAATGAGACTGCACTCTACACACGCAACCTCTACACCTATCTTTTCCAGCAGGATTCCGATTTCTTTGCCGATCCGAAGCATGTGAAATTGAATACGCCGGAAGCCAAGAAGGTCGTCGAGATGTACAAGGCGATCTTCGAGAAGGGCTACACCACCAAGGATCTCGACTATGGCGGCTCGATCAACGCCTTCCTTGCCGGCGAGGGTGGCGTCCATCTCAACGGTACGTGGGTGGTCGGCGATTACAACGCCCAGTCCGAGACCAAGGGGACGGCCCTCAACAAGGGCGGATATGCGGTCTATCCGTATCCGCAGCTGTTTGGCGGCGCCCATGCGCAATATGCCGACGGCCACACCTGGGCCGTTTCGCAGAAAGACCGCACGCCTGAACAGATCGCGGCTATCGGTAAATTCCTGAAGTTCTTCGCCGACAACGACTTCGAATGGTCGCGCACCGGCCACTTGCCGGCCTATAAGGCCGTCATCACTTCGGACGCCTTCAAGGCACTGCCGCATCGCAACACGATCTCTGCGGTCGCTGATCTCGGCAAGCCGCTGCCGTCCGCCGTACAGCGTCAGTTTGCGATCCAGGACATTATCGGCGAAGAGATGAGTGCAGCAATCAGTGGCCAGAAGGACGTCGACACCGCCCTTGCCGACATGGAAAGCCGCGTCAACGAATTGCTCGCCAACATTTGACCACGGGTTTCGAAAGGCCCTCCCAAGGCGCCCCGCGGCTGGAAACGGCCGCGGGGTTTTGGTGAGGGAGTGGTTATTGTCCTCGAATTGCGAGAACTTGCCGGTGGCGATCGGCTCAAGCACACCAACCACGGCGCCGCAATTTCGGCAGCAGCCGACGCAAGCCCTGACCGGAGGGTTTCGTTAGAACGCCGCGGCCATGGGCATTGCGACTTTGTTGGGGATCTGGATGTCGATCTCCAATCTCGACGTCGTTTCGCCGTGATCCATGCTTACCTGCAGGAAATCCTGGTCGACCTGAACATGCCGGGCGATCACCGCCATGATCTCCTCGCGCAACACGGAGACGAGATCGGGCTGGTTGCGGCTTCGACGCTCGTAAGCCAACAGCAGTTGCAAGCGCTCGCGCGCCACGGGCGCGCTGCCGCGGCGCTTGAAGATATCGAGCAGGTTCATGCTGCCCTCCTTCCCAACAGCCGGTCGAGGAGGCCCCTCCGTTCGAAAGGCAGAATGACCGGCAGGTCCTCGCCCTCGAGTCTTCTTGCCGCGTCGATATAGGCGCGTGCGGCGGGGTTGGTGTTTTCGCTGAGCGTAACCGGCGCGCCCACATTGGATGCGCGCAGCACGTCCTGGCTCTCGGGAATTATTCCCAGCAGAGGCGTGGACAGGATCTCGAGAACGTCATCAATGCTGAGCATCTCGCCGCGGGCAGCGCGGGCAGCGTCGTAGCGCGTGACGAGGACGTGTTTGGCAATCGATTCACCTTGCTCTGCTTTCATCGTCCTGGAGTCGAGCAGGCCGATGATGCGATCGGAATCGCGGACCGAGCTCACTTCGGGGTTGGTGACGATTACCGCCTCGTCGGCAAAGCGCATGGCAAGTTGCGCGCCCCGCTCTATGCCGGCCGGGCTGTCGCAGAAGACGTAGTCGAAAACCGAGCGCAGCTTGTCGATGACGTCGGCGACGCCTTCCTCGGTGAGAGCATCCTTGTCGCGCGTTTGCGAGGCCGGCAGCAGGAACAGCGTTTCGAGCCGCTTGTCACGGATCAGCGCCTGCGAGAGCTTGGCGGTTCCCTGAATGACGTTGACGATATCGAAAACAACGCGCCGCTCGGCGCCCATGATCAGATCGAGGTTGCGCAGGCCGACATCGAAGTCGACGAGGGCCACCCGCTTGCCGGTTTTCGCGACCGCGGCGCCGAGAGCGGCCGTCGAGGTCGTCTTGCCGACACCCCCTTTGCCGGATGTGACAACCACTACCTTGCCCATATTTGTGCCTCCAATGTTGTTAGTTGAGCGGTGCGACGCAAAGTGCGCCGTCCTCGAGAAAGGCCTGTACCGGCCTTCCTCGCGAGGAGGCGTCCATCTCCTCGGCGGTGCGGTACCAGCCGTCTACCGCCAGAAGTTCGGCTTCATTTTTCCGGCAAAAGATGCGAGCTGCGGAATTTCCCGTGGCGCCGGCGAAGGCACGTCCACGCAACGTGCCGTAGACGTGGATCGATCCTCCGGCGATGATCTCGGATCCGGAACTGACGGAGCCGACAATGACCACGTCGCCATCGGGGTGAAAGATCGACTGGCCGGAGCGGATCGGTGCCTTGATCATCAATGAGTTCGGCGCCTGCGGCTCTTCCGTCTTGGCCTCAGCGGCGGCCTTCGGGTTCGGCTGCGCGTAAAGCGTATCAGCGGTGGCCTCCTTGGTGCCAACGAGGAGCGGCGGCAGATCGGCATCAAGAGCAACATTGCCATCGGCCTCGATCGCGTAAATGCGAATCCCGCGCTCCGCGAGTTGTGAGACCAGATCCCGCATCTCGCCCACCTCGGGCTTGAACATAGTCAGATCGAGCACAACCGGGCGGCCGGCAAAGAAGCCGGGAGAGTTTTCGGTCCAGTGATCGAGGCTTTGCAGCCATTCCCCTAGCGGGGCCTCAGGGGTGAGGGTGAAGGCTACAAACGAGCGCGCTCGAAAGCGTATGGACTTGTTTTGGATGGGAGCGACGCAGGTCACAGAGGCGAGTCCTTACTGATTGGTTAAGGCTAGCCCGGCATGGTTAACGAAAAGTTAATGGCGGCTTCTCGAGGCCTTGGCGGAGGCATTCTTTTTGCCTCCGATCGTCCCGCCGGCGCCCTGCTTCCGGTGCACGACGAGGTCCTCCTCGCGGCTGCCTGGAGGCGCATCCAGTTCACGAGGTCGGCCGACCGGTATAAGATTGCCGTGAACGCCGGGCTTATTAAGGAGTTATCGGTTTGACAAGCGTTGCCAGGGGGTCTGTCGCAGATCGCGGTCGCGTTACCTATGACCTTGGCGCGACCGCCATCTTTGCTTCCAAATCAGACCCGCGCTTTCACTATTGCCTGTATGTGCCTCCCGCGGTTGGAGAAGGGGCCAAAGTCGACCTGATGGTTGCTGTCCATGGCACCGGCCGCACCTCTTTTCTTGGATTCCGCGACGCGTTTTCCGAGTTCGGACGCTGGAACGGCTGCGCCGTGTTGTGTCCGCTGTTTCCGATCGGCGTTCTCGGGGACGATGCCCGCAGCGGGTACAAATATATGCTCGAGGGCAACATACGCTACGATCAGGTGCTGCTCGCCATGATTGAGGAGGTCAGCGCCAAATACAGTCAGGATTGGAGCCGCTTTGCCATGTTCGGATTTTCCGGCGGCGGGCATTTCACGCATCGTTTTGCTATCCTGCATCCCGACAGGCTCTGGGCGGCCTCAATCGGCGCGCCAGGCTCGGTGACCTTACTCGATCCGACGCATGACTGGTGGGTGGGCATTCGCGATCTGCCGGAGAAGTTCGGCATCACCGTCGATGCCGCAGCGCTGGCAAAAGTGCCTTTCCAGATGATCATCGGCGACGCTGACCTGGAGACTTGGGAAATCACTCATGTCCAAGGCAGCACCCATTGGATGCCAGGCGCCAACGATGCCGGGCGAACACGGCCGGAACGCCTCAGGGCATTGTGTCGATCGTTCGAGGAGGCGGGTGCGCGCGTGCGTTTCGATTTGCTGCCAGGCGTATCTCATGAACGGGACGCGGTTCTCGATTCCGTCAAGGACTTCCTCGCCCAGCAACTCAAGGAACGACGGGACGCCTCACCATGAATCGTTGCGCTTCAGCTTGTGAAGAGATTACGGCAATCAAAACCCGACCGCGTCGATCGCATCCAACAGCGATCTGCTGGCCGTGCGCGACAACTAGAGCAACGCTTCGTAGCGATCGCCGATCTTGTCGACTGTGAAATCCAGCGCCCTGTTTCTCAGCACGGCAGCAGGGATGGGGTGATCCAGCATTTCGGCCATCGCCTTTGCCAGGGCTGCGGCATCACCGACCGGTACCAAGGTGCCGAAGCGGCCGTCACCGAGTATTTCGCGCGGGCCATGCGGAGCATCGGTAGAAATTACGGGGACACCTGCAGCCATGGCCTCGACCAACACGTTGCCAAAGCCTTCGCTCGTGGATGTAAGGACGAACAGATCGGCTGCGGCATAGCAAGCTGCGGGGTCGTTGACGTAGCCGGCAAAGAGCACGTGCGCGCCGATGCCGGTCTCTTCGGCATAGGCGTGCAATTCGGCAGCCAGCGGACCTTCGCCGAAGATGACAAGCCGGGCAGGGCGGCCGGCGCGCAGGGCAGCGAAGGCCCGCAGCAAAGTCCGGTGGTCCTTGACCGGCACCAGGCGTCCGGCGGTGGCGATGACCGAGCCATCGCCCATCGCCGCCAACGCTGCCTGCCAGGCATAGGAAGTCCCCTGCGGTGCTTCAGCCGGCGGCAGCGGGTTGTTGATGACGACGACCTTGGATTTGGGGAAGCCGCGGGCGATGATGTCACGGCCGACACCCGCCGAAACGGCGATGGCTTTGGTTGCACGCGCGCCAACCGGCGCGGAAAGCCCGATCGCCAGTCTCGCGCCGAGGCCGCTGGCAGGCAGCGAGGCGGCGGCGTGGAAACTTGGAAAGAATTTTGCCCGGCTTCTGGCCAACATGAGTGACAGCGCCATCACCAGATTGGCGAATTCCGGGGCACTATAGACCGCATCAGGATCAAGGCGGCGGAACAAATTTGCGCTTCGCACGATGCCTTTCAGCGTCGCCGACTTGGCGTAACCCTCGCCGCGCAAGAGAAGGCCGAAGTCGACCAGATGCACGGCAGCGGAACGCAGCGCGGCGTTAGGGCCTTCCGCGTTCCAGGTAAAAAGCGTGACCTCGTGGCCACGCGACGCCAGTTCATTTGCCATCAGGACGAAGACACGTTCGGCGCCGCCGCCCCTCAGGCTGGCGATGTGGAAAACGATGCGCTTCACCATGCCTTGCTTCAGGCTCGGCTGGCGGCAAGGCCTGATCGGTTCGGCGGCCGACGCATGTCGCGGATGATGCCCATGCCGATGGCCAGCAGCATGCCCAGGGCAAAGCCTGCGAACGCTCCTGCGCCTGCCACCAGGGCAGTGCGCGGGGGCCATGAGCGCGCGGGCGGGGGCACCGCGGTCGAAATCACCTGCACGTTTGTCGTGTCGATCTGCTCGCGCTCGCTGATTTGGCGTGCACGTGACAGGAAGCTCTCATAGACGGCTCTCTTCGAGGCGGCATCGCGTTCAAGTTCACGCAGGGCGACTTCGGACTCGCTATCGGTGAATACATTGCTCTTCAGATCGTTCATCCTGGCGTTGAGAGAAGCCAACGAGGCCCTGGCCTTCTCCAGGCTGGCCTTTGCCGTGCCGACGGTGCGGGAGAACTCGGCCCGGAGTTGCGAGTTGACGGTCTCGAGCTCCGTCCTGAGCCTTACAATCGTCGGGTGACGCGGGCCGAAGGTCATCGACTGTGAATCGATCTGCTGCCGCAGGCTGTTTGACCTGTCGCGCAGCGCTGCGAGCGCTTCCGAAACCGTGGGGTCGGGATTTGCCCCATTGATGCCGGAGGCAACCAGGGCGTCGTAGCTTGCCTGCGCGGCAATGACGCGCGATTGCGCATCGACGATTTCGCCATTGAGCTGCGTCATTGTCTGCGAACTGACAAGCTGGCCATTGCTGGTGGACAGATTGTGGCTACGCCTGTAGCTCTCGACCTTCTCTTCGGCTGCCTGCACGTCGCTCTTGAGTTGGCCAAGCCGGCTGTCGAGGGCTGCCGCGGCACGGCTGGCGCCGGCAGCTTCTGCCTTGGCCAGTTCTTCCTGGAAGTTTTTGACTAGGGCCTGCGAGATCAGGATCGCCTTGGCGGTGGTTTCCGCAGATACCGAGAGGGTTGTGACGAACGATGTCGGGTCCGCGATGGCGTCTACCCGGTCCGCCAGATTCTTCAAGGCGATGAGCCTCGGGTCGGGCTTCGCCACAGCGCCAGACGAGGATGTGCTCCGGTCCGGATCGAAGAATTCCGGATCGTGAGTCAGATTCAGTTCGTCCACCACACGGGAAAGCACGTTGCCCGAGGTCAGGATACGCTGCTTGCTGCGTGTGCTGAGCAGCTGGCTATCGACCTGGCCCGGTTGCGAGTAGAGGTCGTTTTCCACAACCTGCAAATTGGAAGGGTTGATGAGGACCTCCGTCGTGACGGTGTAACGCTGCTTGCTCAGCAATGCATAGGCGCCGCCGACAATGCCGCCGATTACCGCCAGCATGAACGCCAGGGCGAGGCCGGCCCGCAGCCAGACGAACAGGCGTCGAAAATCGAGCTCGAGAAAATCGCCGATCTTGTCCAGGGTCACCGTGGCGACAGGCTCCGGAGGTTGCGGCGTCACCGGTGCGGAGCTTAGCGCCGCGACTGGGCCATGCTGTTGCAGCAATGCCCTGCGCCGTGCATTGGCAATACGCTCGAATGCACTGTTATTGGAAGCCGTCGCGGAGATAGGGGGTGTGCCGGAACCGGCAGGCATGGTGACAACCCTTGTTAAATCATTACGCTTGGCCTGCTCTACAGAAACATCGTTAACATCTTATTTTCCAAGTTGGCCCATTTTGCCGTTCACACGGTCCGCTTGGCGGACGCTGAAGGGATTCGTTGCCCAGAATGCCGTTCGAATATCGCCATTTGGATGGGCCATGAGCTATCCCGCTGCCACTTCGGAACGAGTGTTGTCCAGTCGAGCGCGCCGTCAGAACGCGCTGTCGCTGCTGTTTTTCCTATGTGCAGCGTTCGCGCTCCTGCTTCGCTTTACGGTGTCGCCGCAAGTGATGAACATGGTCGTCGACTATACGGCCCAGGGAGGCTCGTTCTACGAAAAGCTGCATTTCGGCACCTATGCGATCATCCTACTGCTTCCTATCGTTCTTTTCAGCCGGCCGTTTTTGCTGCACGGCGATGAAATTGGAATATTCAAGGCGTTGATCCGCTATTCGGTGCTGATGTTCGCGCTGGTGCCTTATTTGTTCGTTACCGGCCGTGCGGGCTCCTCCGGCTTCATCATCGATACCTATCTGGTGGCCGGCGCCACAGGCCTGCTGATGCTGGCATTGAATGCAGAGGTGCGGCGGGCGTTGGGAGGCGTCGTGCTTGGAATGGCGGTCCTGAGCGCTGTCATCGGCACCATCGAGGCGGTGACTCAACATCGGTTGTTGCCCTATGGCTTGAACGAACTGCAATTCAGGCCAACTGGCCTGTCGGCTCATCCGCTGGCACTGGGCGCGCTCTGCGCCACGACCATCGGATTTGTGCCGCTGACGCACTGGCGCATTTGGGCGCGGGTGATGGCGATCTTGCTGTTATTCATCGGTTGCGCTGCGTCAGGCGCTCGCGCTGCGCTGATGCTCGCGACGGCGGAAATCCTCATTCTGCTGCTGTTCGTGCCCTGGCCGGGCCTATCGCTCAAATACGAGCGGCAGGCCAAATTTGTCGTACTGATGTTCACCGTCGCCGGTGGTGCGGTGCTCGTAGCTGTACTGTTTGCGGGCGGTCTGCTGAATCGGTTCAGCAACACCATCTTCGACGAAAACTTCATGGCCCGGGTGACCATTTACCAGGTGTTCGGACTAGTCAGCTGGAACGACATCCTGTTCGGCATGAACGTTGACGACCTGCTGGCGATCGTCAGGCAGAAGCTGCATCTGCCCTACATCGAAAGCGCGCCTGTGGTAATCATCTTGCTCTTCGGCCTGCCCATAGCCCTGCTGTTTACAGCGCTGATATTCTGGTTTGTCTTCCGGCTGCTGCGAGGGGCGCCGCTGCCGGCATGGATCGGCACCATAACGTTCTTGCTTGCTGCGCTGTCGAACAACGCGCTTTCGTCAAAAACGCCGGACATGACGATCATCGTGGTGTTGCTGCTTGCCTACAGGGACCAGTCTTCGGTCGCGGCATTGAAGCCGGCTGGATCTCGTTAAGCACGGGCCTCAAATCCGGTCAGCCGGCGCTGTCCACGACCTCGACACGTCCCGCGCGGTTGAGCGTGTGAATGCCCGCGCGGGCCCATGCCGGCCCCGGATCGATTGGGCGGGGCAGTTCGAAACGGATATCGAAATCATCAAGCCGATCCAGTCGCATTAACCCCAGGCCGCCACCATAGGCTCTTGAGCCGTTTTGCACCGGCAGCAGCAGCGAGCCCTCCTGGCGGATAAAGGCGCCGCCCGGCCGAGTGGCGGAGTGGTCGACCGCGACGGGATTGAGCGCGTGCGCAGCCCACGGCCCACGCAGCGCCGGGGCGGAATAGACCGCCATCGTGTCAGACGCGCTACCGTGACCGAACCGCTCAGTCCCCAACAGCCAGAAGCGGCCGTCGGATTCGAGCAGCGTGGCGTCGTTGAAATCCCTGTTCGTCATCAGCACCGTATCGCGTACCCAGCGATCCGGAAACTGCACGGCACGGTAGAGCACCAGTTCGCGCGCCGTAGCGCTTTCCGGGATCATGAAAATCTCGCCGGAGCGAGCGAACACCTGCGGATATGACAGGTGGTGTGCTTCCTCCAGCACCACCTTCGGCACGCCGAAAGTGCCGTCGGTGCCGAGTTCGGCTACCGAAATCACGCCGCGGCCCGTGGCATAGGGAAATTCCTCGACAAACAGAAAATGGCGGCCGTCGCGCTCGAGAACGAACGGATCGGCGTAGAAGCGCTGCCCGTCATCGGCAAGCACGGTGAACGGCTTACAGTCGAGTCGTCCGGTCTCGGCGACGCCTGGACCGTCGATCAGCCGGTAAGCAACCTGCCAATAGAAGGGGCGCCGACCACGTCGCAGTTTTTGCACCGCGCGGTCGACCATTCCCCTGCCGAAAAAGGGCAGATAGTGCCTGATAAATCCGCCTTTCTGCAGGGGCGGCGCCGGGCTCTCAATAATCGGCGCAAGTTTGCCCGCGGAAAAGCGGGCGACACATTGGGCGATCAGGGAGATGGCGCCGGCGAGCAGGTCGTTGCTGGTCCGGGAGAGCCATAGCCGATCGCTGATCATCGGCCGCGCCCTGGCGACGGCAACGCCGTCGAGGCGCGCGGTGAGTTCGGGCAACCGCCCGCTCGCCAGCATCTCGGTCATGCCCGCGGCAAAGCTGCTGTGGCCGCAAAATTCGAGCGTCAGGACAGGCGTGCCCCGTCGGGCGGCGATAGCGGTAAGATCGACTACAAGATCGACTGGGCCGGTATCGCCGGATCGCAACGGCTCGGAACGGCTTGCCAATGAGGGGCCGAAGCGCCGGCCCTCGAGCGCCAGCACATTATCCATTCCGCGCGCATTGGGTTCAGGCGTCGGCGCGCGGCTACTCGAAACCGCATGTCCAGCCGCACTCAACCGCGCCAGAAGCTCATTTTCCCAGCGCCGGGATGCGTCGGCGTGGCCGATGATTAAAATATTAGTCAATCCAATATATTCTTTTTCAAGACTACTACCGTAGACTACTTGTCAGCCCAACCTTTCACAAGAGTTAAGCCGGGAGAACGCGGCCTTGGTTGTTAATCATATATTAAGAATTGAGATCACGAAGGCGCTTCTCGACGCTATTATAGCTCGTGCGGGCAATAGTCGGCATGTCCCGAAGGCTGCAGGCGACCAGGATCAGCGATGAACGTCCTTTCACGTCCAAAACTGCCATCGAGGCAGAAACTGCTGATCGTGTTCGGCACGAGGCCGGAGGCACTCAAATGCTTTCCAGTGGCGCGCGCCGCCCTTGCTCATCCAGGCTTCATCACCGAAATATGCATAACCGCCCAGCATCGCGAAATGGTCGACCAGGTTGTCGAGCTGACCGGCCTGCCTGTGCATCACGATCTCAACATCATGCAACCCGGCCAGTCGCTGTTCGACGTGACCTCGCGCGTGCTCCTTGGCATGGCCGAGGTGCTGGACAAGGCCAAGCCCGATATCGTCATGGTGCAGGGCGACACCACCACGGCGATGGCCGCGGCTCTGGCTGCCTTCTACAAGCGTATCCCGGTCGCTCATGTCGAAGCAGGATTGCGCAGCCACAACGTCAACTCGCCGTTTCCTGAAGAACTGAACCGCAAGATTGCCGGCGACATCGCCACCTGGCATTTTGCGCCGACCGTTCAGGCGCGCGACAACCTCATCGCCGAAGGAAAAGCCGAAAGCACCATCTTTGTGACCGGTAACACGGTGATCGATACACTGTTGCATTTTTCAAGCGCGATCGATGCCGACAGGCTGATGAACGCGAAGCTCGCTGCCCGCTTCCCTTTCCTCGACCCTTCCAAGAAGATGATCCTCGTCACCGGCCATCGCCGCGAGAATTTCGACGGCGGCATCCAGCGCATCTGTACGGCGTTGAAGGGATTGGCGGCGCGCGGAGACGTGCAGATCGTCTACCCTGTCCATCCAAACCCCAATGTGCGCTCAGTGGTCAACGCAGAGCTGGAAGGCGTGCCGAACATCCACCTGGTCGAGCCGCAGGACTATCTGCCGTTCCTGTACCTGCAGAAGCAGAGCTATCTGGTGCTTACCGATAGCGGTGGCGTGCAGGAAGAAGCGCCTTCACTCGGCAAGCCGGTGCTGGTAATGCGCGAAAATACCGAGCGACCCGAGGGGATCGTGGCCGGCACCGCCCGTCTTGTCGGCACCGATGTCGAGAAAATCCTGTTCAACGCCAATCGCCTGCTCGACGATCAGGCTGCCTATCGCGGCATGGCGGAACGACACAACCCATATGGCGATGGCCGGGCCAGTAACCGGATTGTTGAGGAACTGCTGCATCATGGCTGAAATCAAAACCGTTTCCGTAATCGGCATGGGCTATATCGGCCTGCCGACCTGCGCCATTTTCGCCAGCCGCGGGCTCAACGTCATTGGCGTCGATGTCAACGGAGCGGTGGTCGAGAAGGTCAACCGCGGCGAAATCCACATCGTCGAGCCGGACCTTGACGGTCTGATCCAGAAGGTCGTGGCGAACGGCAAGCTCATGGCCTACAGCACGCCGCAGCCGGCGGACGCCTATATCATCGCCGTGCCGACCCCGATGACCCACGACCATAAGCCGGACGTGACCTACGTGCTCGCGGCGGCACGAAGCATCGCCCCAGTGCTGAAGCGGGGAGACCTTGTGGTATTGGAGTCGACATCGCCGGTCGGAACCACGCGGATCATGACCGGGCTGCTTGCCGAATCGCGGCCCGATCTCAAATTTCCTGTCCAGCATGGCGAAGATGCCGATGTGCTGGTCGCCTATTCGCCCGAGCGCGTGCTGCCGGGAAAGGTGCTGACCGAGCTGATCAACAATGATCGCTCGATCGGTGGATTGTCACGCAAATCGTCGGAACGGACCGCGGCACTCTATGCGACCTTCGTCACTGGCGACCTGTTCATGACAACGGCCGAAAGTGCTGAGCTGGTGAAACTGACGGAGAACGCGTTCCGCGACGTCAACATCGCCTTTGCCAACGAGCTTGCAGCAGTGTGTCAGGATCTGTCTCTCAATGTATGGGAAGTGATCGATCTCGCCAATCGGCACCCTCGCGTGAACATCCTCCAGCCGAGCCCGGGCGTTGGCGGTCACTGCATTGCGGTCGATCCATATTTTATCATCGATGCCGCACCCAACAGCACGCGGCTGATGGCTTCGGCACGCCGGATCAATTCCGAGCGGCCCATGTCGGTGGTCAGGGATATCGAGGCCTTGCTCGATCCCTCCCGCAAGCAGACGATCGCCTGTCTTGGCCTCAGCTTCAAAGCCAACATCGACGATTTGCGCGAGAGCCCGGCCGTCGAAGTGGTGAAGCTTCTGTCCGATATCCCCAATGTGAACATCATTGCGGCTGAACCCAACACAAATGCGCTGCCGCACGAGCTCGAGGGCAGGGGCATCGCGTTCACCGATGCACTTTCGGCCATCGACAAATCCGATATCGTCGTCCTCCTGGTCGACCATCGGCAATTCAATCTGGTCGACCCCGAAGCGCTCAAGGACAAGAAGCTCGTCGATACGAGGGGCCTGTGGACGTGGCGCAAGGCGCGCAAGCCGGACGCCCGCATCGAAGGCAAGAAACCAGAGATCGCACAAGTGCCGCTTGCAAGGGAGCAGGCCGCATGAACGCGCACGCCCCGGCATGGGCGCAGCATTCCCTGTTGGCGTCACGGCGCCGGGAGTTCCTTGGCGCACCTATCCATGCGCTGACCATGGCAGAGACGCTGGCCATCGCCGAAGAGGCGATGACCCTGCGGCGGCCGCTGCACCATGTGGTGGTGAATGTCGCCAAGCTGGTGACCATGCGCCAGAACGCCGAACTGCGCGACGACGTGGCCGGGGCGGACGTCGTCAATGTCGATGGCATCGGCGTGCTTTGGGGTGCGCGTTTGTGCGGCGTCGCGTTGCCCGAGCGGGTGGCGGGCGTCGACATCATGATCAATCTGCTGAGCCTCTGCGCGATGCGTGGATTCAGGCCGTATCTGCTGGGGGCCGAACAGCACGTTCTCGATGCGGTCGTAGCGAGACTTGCCAATGACCATCCGAGCCTCAGCATAGCGGGAACGCGCAACGGCTATTTCAAGCCGGAGGACGAGGCCGGGATCGTCGCGGCGATCAACGCCTCTGATGCCGACTGCCTGTTGGTGGCCATGCCGACACCGCGCAAGGAACGCTTTCTCAAACGCTACCGCGATGAACTCGCCCCAAGCTTCGTGATGGGCGTGGGCGGCAGTTTCGACGTCTATGGCGGCAAGGTTGCCCGTGCGCCGAGGCTGATACAAGCGGCCGGCCTGGAGTGGCTGTTCCGCGTCGTCCAGGAGCCGCGACGCTTGTGGCGCCGCTACTACGATACCAACACTGCCTATGCCGGGCTGCTCTGCCGGGAGTTCTGGGAGCGTCGCTGGCGCCGAAACGCCGGTTTATAGATTCGCGTTCCCTCACAAAACAGGCGTCGGCCCTGGACTTCGCCTTACGCGATCCGCAGCCGCTCCCGCAACTGGGCGACGAATTGCGTCGCTGCTACAGGATGGAACAACGAGGTCAGCCCGAAGAAGACCGCAGCGCCGGCGGTGCCGCCGGCGACAAGCGAGAAGATCGCCGGCACGTCGCCGGCCACCATGCTGGCAAGCTTGGCGGCCACCCCCGTGCTGAGCGAGATGATTACCGAAACACCGATGTCGCGCCACGGCACCGGCACCGGCGTGAGCCGCTCGCTGATGACAATGCAGGTTATGGAGCCCACTACCGAGCCGCCCGCAAGCGCCAAAGCCGCGCCGATCTCGGCCATCGGGGGGATCAACAGCAGGGACAATGCAATTGTTGCCACCGAGCCGAAGAGGTTGGCGATGATCAGCAGCCACGGCCGCTTGTGCGCGTGCACCACGACGCCATAGACGAAGCTGGTGAGGTTGGCGCACAGCACGCTGAAGGCAATGATTGGAAACAGCAGGCCGAAGCGGCCGTGATATTGCGAGGGCAGCATGAGCTCGGTGATATCGCCGCTGAGCGCGACCAGCATCGCTGCAATCGGCAGGCAAAGCCGCATCATCAAGGCCATCAACTGCGACAGCAACCGACCCGATGCCGCGGGCCCGTCCTCGTCGAAGCGGCTGACCACCTCGGGAAAGGCGCCCATGTTGATGGCGTTGGCGACCATATCGATCGGTTGGCGGGCTAACGCATAGGCTGCGGCGAAGATCGCCACGGCGCTGGCATCGTAATAGAACTTGAGGAACAGACGCTCCGCGCTGTTGAGCCCGAACCCAACCAGCGCCATGATGATCAGCGGCACACCCAGCGCAAAGAAGTCTCTGTGGGTGAAACGCGGCGGACCGGTAACAACGCGTCGGGATGCCATGATCCCCGCCACGATGCCGGCAATCAAGGCGCCGAGGCTCGAACCGAGCGACACCGTCAGAAAGCTGTCCTGAAAGACAAGGATAGCGCCGATCGGTAACGCGAGTTGCAGCAACGCACGCAGGGCTTCTAGCATTGAATAGACCGAATGGCGCTGCTGCATCTGCAGCACCGTCAAGGCGAAGCGGCTGATGGATCCGGCGACCAGATAGCCGCAGACCGCGATCGCGAACTCGACCCAGCGTTCAGGCACGATCACCGCCGACGCGCCTATCGATATGACCAGCGCCAGGGCCGTGGTCGCAAGCAACACCTGCCCCGCCAGCATCAGGCTGCCGCGGCTGACCTCGCCCTTGCCGCCAAGCCTGAGCAAGGCGATGCGCAGCCAGTTGGTGACGGCAATGTCGGTCATTTCACCGACGGTCACCACCAGGGTGAGCAGGCCATACTCGGTCTGGTCGATCAAACGCGTCACGACGACCAGCAGGAGCAGCGCCGAAATTCGCGTCAGCAGGATCGCCGGAGCATAAATGAGCGTGGAACGGAGCAGCAAGGGCGTGTCCCTGGAAAACTCACCTTCGACTAGCCGCCGACTGGCGGAAAATCCAGCGCGATGACGGCGAAGGGTGAACAGTTTCAGTTTGAACTAAAAGATTTGCCGTAAACCTTATTGGGAACGTTTGCTTTGCAGTTACCCGGTCTGTGTTATTTAGGGTACCATCATGTTGCAGCGCCTCATATCCGATCGAAAAATACATGTCCTGGTCGCGACGCCGTCGGGCGTTTCGGGGCAGGGCGGCATCGACCGCATCATGGGGGCGCTGAAGCAGGAGTTCGAACGGCAAGAAATCGCCGACATCGATGTGTGCTTCCTTGCCAGCCGTGGCCCGGGGCATGTCGGACTTTCGATCTTCTATATGCTCGGCTTTTGCTTACGGATGCTTAAAGCGCGTGTGGCTGGACGTGCCGATGTCATTCACATCAACATCTCAGTTTCCGGCAGCACCTACCGCAAGATGGTGATCGCCGCCTGGGCACGGCTGCTGTCGATACCCTATGTCCTGCATTTGCACGGGGCGCAGTATCAGACATTCTGGAAAGCCGACCGCGGTTTCATAAGCGGCCGTATCAAAGCTCTGTTCGAGCACGCCGATCGGGTGATCGTTTTGGGTCGGCTTTGGCGCGATTTCGTCGCCAGCCGGGCGCGGGGTGCAGCCGGCAATATCGTGATCGTGCCCAATGCGACCGAAGTCCCGCCGCTGGCGCATGTCGGCGGCGGCGACCATGTGCATATCCTGTTCCTGGGCCGCATCGGCGACCGCAAGGGCGTACCGCAATTGCTGGGGGCACTGCACCGCATGAGCCCTGTCAAGAATTGGCGCGCCACGATTGCCGGCGATGGCGAAGTCGAGGCGGCACGGACAAAGTCAGCCGCGCTGGGGATTGCAGACCGGATCGCCTTTCCGGGTTGGGTGGGACCTGACGATGTCGCATCGCTGATCTCTTCGGCCGATATTCTGGTTCTTCCCTCCTTCGCCGAAAATCTGCCGATGTCGGTGATCGAAGGCATGGCAGCCGGTTTGGCGGTGGTGGCGACCCCGGTTGGCGCGGTCGAAGACATAATCACCGACGGGCAATCCGGGCTGCTGGTGCCGCCAGGCGATGTTACAGCGTTGACCGACGCGTTGAGCCGCCTCGTGGAGTACCCGGCACTGAGGGCAAGGCTTGGTGCCGGTGCCATGGCCGTGCATCGGGAACGGCTTGAGCTCGCCCCGTTTGTCGGCGCAATCTGCGATGTCTGGCGGTCGGCCGCGTCAAGCCGTCAACCGGTCAAGCGCTGAGGCCGACGATCGCGGCGGCGCTTCGAGCCTGAATTCGCGGTGGAATATCTCCAAATTCAACAGCGCCCATATCAGTTTTTCGTGGTCAGCGGCACGCGTGGTGTGTTCGGAGACGATTTGATCAAGCTGTTTCGGACTCAGATAGCTGCGAATGACGGAGTGAGGCGAGCAAAGATGGTCATGCACGTAGTTCCTCATCGATCCGCGAAACCATTCGGCGACCGGTACCTTGAACCCGACCTTGCGGCGGCTGAGAATTTCCTCCGGAAGGATATTGGCCATGCTGTCGCGCAGGATCTGCTTGCTGTGCAACCAACCCAGCCTGTAGCGATCGGGCAATTTGCTGACGAACGAAACCAGGTCGCGATCGAGGAACGGCATTCTTCCTTCGATTGAACCCGCCATCATCATGTGGTCGCCTCGTTCCAGGAGATTGTCAGGCAGCCACGACGTCTGATCAAAAAACAGCACGCGGCGAAGATGGGAGGCCGCAGCGCTTGACGAGAACGGAAAGTCGTTGTGCTCATAACGGCGACTTGCGGACGCACCGATCAGGCCAGCGCGCTGCTGCGCGGAAACGGCTCCAAACCAGGAGACCATCCGGGCGGCAAAGTCCCTTTCGCCCGCGGTGCGGGCAAACGTATCGACCTTGGCCGACGCGCCCGGCATCGCGCGTACCACAGGGGAAAGGACGTTGTCGTGCAGCGAGGCTGGGACAAGCGACTGGTAGATCCCGGCCAGTGATTCCGCGCGATGCTTGGGATAGCCGCCGAGAATCTCGTCGGCTCCTTCGCCGGTGAGCACCATCTTGACGTCTTGCGAGGCGCGCTCCGACATCAGGTAAATTGGAATATCGCTGCTTTGCGAAACAGGTGCCCCGCGTTGGCGAACCATCGTCGGCAGATGATCCATCAGATCGGCCGGCTGGATTACAAGCTCGCAATGATCGGTCTTGAAATGATTGGCAACGCGTCGGGCGAATGCAAATTCGCTATAGGCTGCGTCGTCGAACCCGACAGAAAACGTGCGAATGGGCGTGGCGCTGTGCCTGGCCATCAGCGCGACGATAGCCGAGGAGTCGAGCCCTCCGGAGAGAAAGGCCCCAAAAGGTGCATCGCTGCGCATCCTGATCTCGACGGAATGGTCGAGCAGTTCCAGAAATCGCCGCTTTGCGGTTTTTCCGTCGATCCGCTCGGTCAGGGCAGCCTGGTCCGGAGGCGTATAGTAGCGCGTTTCCTTGACTACCCCTTGCGACCAGACAGCATAGCTTCCGGGATTGAGCTTGCGGATCTGTTTGAAAAGCGTGCGCGGTCCCGGCACATAACGCCAGTTCAGATACTCGTGCACGGCATCCAGATCGAGTTCCTGAGCATCTTGCTGCGATGACAGCAATGCGTTGATCTCCGAGGCAAACAGCAGCAATTTTTCGCTTTGCATGAGGTAAAGCGGCTTTTCCCCGAAGGGATCCCGGGCGAGAATCAATTCCTGCCTCTGAGCATCCCAGAGTGCAAAGGCGAACATGCCGCTCAGCCGGTCGAACATTGACAAGCGCCATTGATCGTAGGCTCGGAGCAGCACCTCGGTATCGGAGCGCGTTCGAAATTGATGGCCAAGGCCGATCAGTTCCTGGCGCAACTCGATGTAGTTATATATCTCTCCGTTGAAAATTATTTTGAGACGGCCGTCCTCAATCTGCATCGGCTGATTTGACTCAGGCGCCAAGTCAATGATCGCCAGGCGGCGATGGACCAATGCCAATTGTTGCTCGCCGGTATTCAGGTCCAATATCTCGGTGCCTTCGGCATCGGGACCGCGATGCCGCAATGCGTTTGACATTCTGGCGGCCCGCTCTTGTGGATTTTTAGCCCTTCGACCGATCCATCCGGCAATTCCACACATTGTTCCCCCTAGGCGCGCGCATTCCTCACTTCAGTACAACAAATGTGTTAAACACTTCGTGCCGACACAACCCGACCGGGAGAAAGCTGCCACGGGCCATCCTCGATGGAGCCTGGCGGTCAGGGGTTGCCACCGGTTGTTCGCTGGTGAGGGCGAGTGACGGCACCTATGGCAGGCCCAATGCCTGCAGCATCTCCGGGTCGGGTACCGGGGCGCCATCGGGCAGGATGAGGCTCATCCCATAGGGATTGGAGAACTCCCAGACAGACCATGGGATCGCAAAGCGTTCGGCCTCTCCGCGCACTGCCTTGAGATAGCGCGAACGGTCGGCCTCAAAGGCGCCCATGCGGCCGTCCGCGGACATGAGGATAGCGCCGAATTCGCCCATGAAGAGCCGCCGACTGGGGATGCCATGGCCTTCAGCCCAGTCGACAGCCTGGCGAAAGCTCGCCTCCAGTTGGCTCTGGCCCCAGTTCTGCTCGAAATACCTCGCGATTGCTTGGCGCGCGGTGGCCATGTTCATGACCTGCTCGACCCTGCTCAAGCCGGCAGCCTCCATCCGCGCTCTAAGGGTTTCGGTCACCACTTCGGGTGTACTGCTGTCGGCCGGCCAGGGAAGTCCCGAAGCAAAGCTGATTGTGTCATCGGGCCGCTGGTGGGTGAAGCTGTGCGGCTCATACATATGGAAGCTGTAATAGAGGTTTGGGTCATCAAAGCCGGGGCTGAGGTTGACCAATCCGGCAATGCTGCCGCCGCAGGCGCCGGTTGCAACGATGGTAAGTTCACTGCTGACCGCTCGAATGTCGTGGACGGTCCCTGCCATGATCCGCTGCCAGTCATCGCTGCCGCTCGCATCGCAAGGGTAGTATGTGGGCTCGTTGTAAGGTTCGAGGGCGACTTTGTCGGTGCCAATCTTGACCAGCATGCCGGCGACCGCCACAACCATTTGACGATAGCGGGCAACGCCCTCGCTGTCGGCGCCGCCATAGATCATCTCCATGCTGTAGTCGGGAACCTGAGTGACGCCATGCAGGTCGAAAACCACCTTGAGGCCGGTCGACGTGATCCGCTCGACGGCGGCGGCAAGTATGTCCAGCGCCTGGTGCCGCTTGGCGCCCTCGCTGGCAAGCAGCGGGCCGGGATCGACGCTCAGCCGGACGAAGTCGAAGCCCATCGATCGGATGTGGGCAAACACCTCCCCGGACGGCCAGTCGGCGAGCGGCCTGCTTCCCGCAAGCCACTCCTTTTCGCTGCGATAGGGCGGCCAAACGTAGGTTCCGTCTTTTTCCACCGGCGACCAGTTGAGCCACTGATGCACGCCAATGCCGCGCTTGAGAGGGATGGGCGCTGCGTCGGCCGCCACAAGCAAGGCGAGCACCCAGGCAACAACACACGCCGCTTTTCGCATCGCTCTCTCCGTATGGTCGCCGGAGATATTAACCGCAACGAACGGGAAAGAAGATTGCCGGCCCGCAGCTTTTCGACGGCATGGTATACAAGGACCGAAACGTTGACGGGGCGTGCATGAGAATCGGCTGGTACATCAACCGATTGCGCAGCATGGGACCGGCCGAGGTGCTGCACCGGCTGGTGGAGCAACGTCGAAGGATCGCGTCGCGCCGCCGCGATGATGGGTGGGAGCGCTATCCATCGCCGCGGTTGCACCCAGTGCTGCCCGGATTTCGCCATGCTGCGCTGGCAGCGACCGACGCCCAACGGCAAGCCATAGCGGCGGCCGCGCGAGAGATGCTTCAGGGCCGGTTTTCTGCACTCGGGCGGACATGGCCAAAGCGTGAGCCCGAACTGTTGTTTCCCGCCGAGCTTTGGCGTCTTGATCCGGTGACCGGCAGGCTTTGGCCTGGCCCCGAGGCTCATACTTTCGACATCGATTTTCGCCACGGCGGCGACCTTGGCGATATAAAATATGTCTGGGAGATCAACCGGCTGCAGCAATTGCCGCCACTGGCTGCACACCTGCTCCTCGGCGAGGACGATCGATCCCGGAGTGCCATCGAGGCGGCAATCGGTAGTTGGCACTCCGCCAATCCACCGTTCCGAGGCATCGGCTGGGCGTCCGGCATCGAAGTAGCGCTGCGGGCCATCAGTCTGATCGTCACCCTGGACCTCGTTGGCGACCAGCTTGACCCAGCGACGCTGCGGAAAGCTGGTGAGATACTAGCGGCAAGCGCCTATTGGCTGCCGCGGTTTCCGTCGCGATATTCCTCCGCCAACAACCATCTGGTCGCAGAGTTGGCCGGCGAATATCTGGTCGGCCTGGCGCTCGGGGCCGGATCCGAAATCGCCCGCGGCGCCCTCCTGAATGAGACGCACAAGCAGATACTTGCCGATGGCGCAGGTGCCGAGCAAACACCGACCTATGCAGCCTTCAGCGCCGAACTCATCTTGCTGTGCGCCGCCGCGGCACGCCAGGCGGGAACGCCGTTTCCCTCGGCTGTCGAAGCGCGTCTGGGCGCCTTCGCCAATTTCGTCGGCTGGCTGCCACAGAAAGCCGCCCGCTTCGGCGACGATGATGAGGGCCACGTGCTGAAGCTGGAGGACGAGCCGAACTATATCCGATCCGTCGCGTCCGCCATCCAAGGCTTACTGGGGACGCCGGGCAACGCGCCGGAGCCCAACGACTTTCGTTCGCTTTTCTTTGGTACGCCCTCGGGTCCGGTGCCCGTGGTGCACGGCTTGCAGACATTCCCGCAAGGCGGGCTCTCAGTCTGGCGCGGAGCAATGAATGGCCGCAATGTCGAACTGACGTTCGACCATGGACCGCTCGGATATCTCTCGATAGCGGCGCACGGCCATGCCGACGCGCTGTCGCTCACCCTGTGCATCGACGGTGAGCCGGTGCTGGTCGATCCAGGCACCTGGCTCTACGGCTCGGGAGGCGCATGGCGCGACTGGTTCCGCTCCACACCGGCGCACAACACGCTGAACATCGAGGGCAAGAGCCAAAGTACCATCGCTGGAAATTTCAACTGGTCGCACAAGGCAGTCGCAGCGCTGGTGGAGAGCGAGCCGGGACCGCACTGGAGGCTGAGCGCCCGGCATGATGGCTATAGAAGCCGCTTCGGCGTCGTGCATCAGCGCACTTTGGCGCGCCAGGCCGATGGCATCCTCATCACCGACCAACTGCTCGGCGGCGGGCGTCAGTCCGAGATCGTCTTCCAACTGGCCGCCGGCCTCCATGCCGACCGGCACGAAGATACGGTCACGGTATTACGCGGCGACGAGGCGCTGTTGGCCATCCGCTTTCCTGACGCTGCGCTCGACGTCGGCGCCGGCGGTGATATGCCGGGGCAAGGCGGTTGGGTTTCACTGCGCTTTGGCACCAGGCAGCAGGCCGAACGCCTCGCCTGGCACGGTGAAGTGGGCGAAGCCGGAATCCATATCCATCTTGCCCCAATTCACCCGCCACAACGGCAAAAACCGGCGCCAACGTAGAGTTGCCGGGCGAGTTCCAGCCGTATTCGACATTAATTACGTTTGGACATTTAGCGGTTTCGTTACCGTTGATCTGCTAGCCTCGCACCATCCAGCCTGCTTTGCCCGCTGCGTCCGCAACAGCCACTGGTTGCAGGCGGCGTAGCAAGTTTGGCGGGAATTTTGTGCTTTGCTATTCGCCAGATCGCCTTCGTACGACCCCAGACTGCCTTCTTACGACCAGGAGCCGCTGCAACGATGTTTTCCGAATTTGCCAGAGCGATTGTGGAAAAGCTTTCGAACGTCAATCTGACCACGCTCGGCCTGCTTCTCCTCACCGCACTGGGCAGCGCGGTGATCGCCTACTGGCGAACTGCCGAACATAAGTCCCTCAGGGATTTTTTCGACTTCGCCTTCCCCCAGGAAGTCATCCTGCACCCGTCGGCGCGAGCTGACGCCCTGTTCTGGATCACGAAACGGGCGATGATGCCTTTCCTGCTTATTCCCGCCGGCGTCACCTTCGTCGTCGCGGTGGGCTATGGCACACGCGAGGCAATTGGCTGGCTCCTTAACATCCACGCGCCGCTTCTCGGCGGCCCGGCGGGACCAGTGACGATCGTCATCTTCACCGCAACCATGCTGGTCGCCTATGATATCTCATACTACCTCTACCACGTCGCCCAGCACCGTTTCCCGTTCCTGTGGGAATTGCACAAGGTACATCATTCGGCCGAAGTGATGGTGGGGATCACCAAGGACCGGGTTCATCCGCTGGACGATCTGATGAACCGCATGTGGGATGGCGTCATTCCGGGCATCTGCTTCGGTATCTGGAGCCTGATCGCACTCGATCCGGTAGAGGTCGCTATCTTCGGCATCAACGTCTACGTCATCCGTAACATCCTGATGATGGACTTTGTTCGTCATACGCATCTCAAGATCTCGTTCGGCCCGTTGAACAACATCATCCTGTGTCCGCACTGGCACCAGGTGCATCACAGCATCGACCCTCGTCATTATGACAAGAATTTCGGCCTGCTTTTTTCGTTCTGGGATCGTCTGTTCGGAACGCAATTTGTCCCGGAACCGGATGAAGACCTGAAATTTGGCCTGATCGATCGCGATGTGCGCGATTATCAGTCGCTCTTTGGGCTCTACATCCTGCCGCTCAAGAAGATGGCAAGGCATGTCATGCGACTGTTTCACAGGCGGCCCAATGTAGTCGCGCAGCCACAGGACAGTTCTCCTTCATGAACACTGTTGTTTCCATCGACGTCCTAGGCGCGGAGCGCCTGGAAATCGTCCGTTCGGCGGATCGTCTGGCTGCGGTCGAAGCCGCTTGGATGGACCTTTGGCATCGTACCGACGGGCTGATCTTTCAAAGCCATGCCTGGATTTCGGCATGGTGGAGTACCGTACAACGCCGTGACCAGCGCGCGTTGCGGATCGGCCTGGTCTGGAAGGGCGAGAAACTCGTTGCTGTCGTTCCGCTGGCGATCGGCAGGCGCAGGGGGCTGCGGTTTCTCGAATGGGCGGCCGGCAGCTATACCGACTATGGGGATATTCTCGTTGCTCCGGAATGCTCGTTATCGGCGCTGCAGGAGCTATGGACGCAACTCTGCGATGCAGGTGGCTTCGATCTTGCCTTGATCAGTCGTCTCTCGCCGGATGCGGCGGCCCGCAAAATTTTCACGCCGGGAGCTTTCGGCGGCATCAGGCTTCGTCACTTTCACCGAACGGAAGTCAGCTATCGCGTTGCCGGACAATGGGAAAGCGGAGCGGCATGGTTCGCGGACCAGTCGAAAAAGACGCGCCAGAACTATCGGCGCGGCATCAAAGCGCTGGAAGAAACCGGAGAGGTGAGATTTCGCCTGCTTGCCCCCGACGAGCCGCTGCAACCGGTACTGGAGCGCCTCGCGGCCTTGAAGCGGAAATGGCTGACCGAGCGCATGCGTGAATCAGATCTGTTCGAAGAGGGCGTGCCGGTACTCGCCGCGCTCGTCGATGCGTTGGCGCGCGCCGGCGTGCTGCATATCTTCGTCCTCGAATGCAATGGCGTGATGGTCGCGGTGTCGATCAATTTCGTCCAGCACGACGTGATGATGGCCTTCGTGACGACGTTCGATCCGGATTTCGGCCGGGCGTCGCCGGGTGTGATCCTGTTGATGGATTACGTGCAGTGGTCGATCGATCACGGTTTGAGCATGGTCGATTTCCTCTGTGGCGCAGAGTCGTTCAAACACAAATTCTCAACGCAGGCGGTTACGCTGGAATCCGTCATCGGGACGCGCACGGCACAGGGCGCGCTTGCATTTCTTGCCGATCGTGTCCTCCAGACGGTCAGGCATATGCGCGAGCGGTCATCGGCACCACCAGAGGGACGCGATGCGCCCGCTCAAGCCGAAGCAGCCTTGGACTAAAGCGCGTCGCGTTCGATCGGCCTCATGCAACGCGCTTTAGATTCTCGTTGTATGCATGTCGTTATCGCAAAACCGCTGCACACTTTTGCGCGACATGCTTTAGAAGGGTTCATCGTTTCACGGAATCGCCGAACAGCTCCATCTTTTGTTTTGACGCAATTCCGGACGAAAACCGTTCACACTTTTTCTGGAATTGCTGTAGCGGCCCGCTCGCAAAAAGCTCAAATGAAGCGCGGTATCGGACCGTTTTGCGGCGTGGTGCGGTCGCCGAGGTCGAGGAAGATTTCGTCGATGTAGCACCATCCCCAACCTTCCGGCGGATCGTAGCCTTCGATGACAGGATGGCCGGTTGCCCGAAAATGCTTGGTGGCATGACGGTTGGGTGAGTCGTCGCAGCAGCCGACATGGCCGCATGTGCGGCAGAGCCGCAGATGCACCCACTGCGAACCGCTCTTCAGGCATTCCTCGCAGCCGAGCGCGCTCGGTGTCACGTCGCGAATGTTCCCGGCGTGCCTGCATTCGTCTGCCATCATACGCTCCTGACCAGTTGTTGCGCCACGGCGAGACTGCCGTTTCGCGCGAGATATGCATGCAGCGCTGCAACCACCTGGGCGCCTTCGCCGACGGCAGCGGCGACGCGCTTGATCGAGCCGGAGCGCACGTCGCCGATGGCGAACACCCCGCCGCGGTTCGTCTCCAGCGCACCACGTTCCTGGCCAATGTCAGGCCCGGTGCGAACGAAGCCCTTCGCGTCCAACGCCACGCCGCATTGCGCCAGCCAGTCGGTGTTCGGATCGGCGCCGATGAACAGGAAGAGGTGGCGGATCGGACGTGCTGTCTCGGTGTCGCGGTTGCGCCAGCGCACTTTGCCAAGATTGCCGTCGTCGCCTTCCAGTGCCGCAATCTGCGTCTCAGCCAGCACTTCGATGTTCGGCTGTGCCCTGACGCGCTCCACCAGATAGCGCGACATGCTCGCATCGAGGCTGCTGCCGCGCGCCAGCAGCCATACCTTCTTCACATGCGCCGCCAAATAGACAGCAGCCTGTCCAGCCGAATTGCCGGCGCCGACCAGGGCTACCTCTTGCCCGGCGCAAAGCCGCGCTTCGATCGGCGAAGCCCAGTAATGCACGGAGGTTCCCTCGAATTGCGCCAGGTTTGCCATGTCGAGGCGGCGATAGCGCGCTCCGCTGGCGATCACCACTGACCGTGCCCGCACGGTCTCCCCGCCGCCGACGGCGAGCGTGTAGTGGGCACCGGACGTGTCGCTTGCGCTGCCCAGCAGCTTCGCCTCGTCCGGTATCACCATCTCGACGCCGAATTTCTGCGCCTGGTTGTAAGCGCGCGCCATCAGCGCCATTCCCGAAATGCCGGTCGGAAAACCGAGGTAGTTCTCGATGCGCGAGGAGGCACCCGCCTGTCCGCCGAAGGCACGGCAATCGAGCACGATCGTCGACAACCCTTCGGAAGCCGCGTAGACGGCCGCAGCGAGGCCGGCCGGTCCGGCGCCGACAATGGCCACGTCGTACAGCTTGCCGGCGTCGATCGGCCTCACCAGGCCGATGCAGCGGGCAAGCTCGTTCTCTCCGGGGTTGAGCAGCAGCTTGCCGTTTGGACAAAGCACGATCGGCAAATGGTGGATATCGACATGGAAGCGTTCGATCAGGGTCCTGGCGCAGGGATCGGCAGCCGAATCGAGAACGCGATGCGGCTGACCGCTGCGAGCCAGAAAACCTTGCAGCCGCAATACGTCGCCGCTGTCGACCGGTCCGACAATGATCGGGCCGGCTGTGCCGCTCTCGAGCAGGCCGATACGGCGCAGGATCAGCGCCCGCATGATGCGCTCGCCGAGGTTTGCTTCCTGCACCATCAGGTCCCTCAGCCTTTGCGAGGGGATGACGAGCGCCTCGACCGGCTCGATCGCCTCCACATCCACCAGTGAGGGCCGGGCTGAAAGCTGCGCCAACTCGCCAACGAAATTGCCTGCACCGTGCGTGACGATTGTTTCGCGCCGGCCGAAGCTGCCCCCCTGGATGATATCCACCTTGCCGGACAGGACCACGATCAGACCGGGCGCCAGCTCGCCGGCTTTAACGATCTGTTCGCCTGCGGCATAGGACACGGCTTCGCCGAAACGGCCGATGCGGTCCAGGTCCGCCTCAGCCAGCGCTGGAAACATCTGATCGCGACGGGCAATGGAGATCGGATTGGCGGGTTGAGACATGGTTCGAACCTATCGCCGGTTTCCGACAGTTTGAAGCGGTTTTTTGCGGCTTGCGGCCGGTAGGAACCTAGCCCGCCTGTCGGTAAACGCTGTGCCCTTCGCTTCGCAGTTCACTGACGGCGGCCGTGCGACGGTGTCGTCGCGACGTGCCTCACAATCCGTTGCATCTCCTTGATTTGTTTGATTTGCGCATCCCGGCAAACCCGGCGCATGCTGCTTCAGCCGGCATCTACCTAAGCCGGCCAGGCCCGGCGGGCCGTCCTGTGTCAAACTCTCGGCCGCCGGGCTTCTGGACAGCAGAAAACGGCCTGTGTCCGAGCGCTCCGCAAACTGGCCTGCGGCCTGTTGTTCGGCGAGTGCTCAGGCAGCTACCTGAAGCACAATCTTGCCGCGCGTGTGCTGCTTCTCGAGCTGTTCCTCTGCCCTGGCGACTTCCTCAAGAGGATAGATTGCCTGCACGAATGGCCTGACCTTCCCGGCGTCGATGAGGCGGCTGATCTCGGCAAGCTGCGCCGCGTTAGGCTTGGTAAAATAGGAAACGCCGCGAGCCCGATGCAGGCGGGCCTTCTCCGCCGACGGTTCGGAAAGCGTTGAGACGAGCGTCCCGTCGGGCTTGAGCACGTCCCACGAGCGGTCCTGTGTTTCACCCGCTACCAAGTCGAAGACGAGGTCGACGTCCTCGACAACCTCCTCGAAGCGCTGGTTCTTGTAGTCGACCGCCTGGTCGGCGCCAAGCGCGCGGACGAAATCAAAATCCTGCGCGGACACGGTCGTCGCGACAAACGCGCCCGCGGCCTTTGCGAACTGCACCGCCAGGTGACCGACGCCGCCGGCGCCGCCATGGATAAGGACCCGCTGCCCGGATTTGAGGCCGCCGTGATCGAAAAGGCCTTGCCACGCGGTAAGGCCCGCAAGTGGCACCGCGGCGGCTTCGGCGTGGCTTAAGCGTTGCGGCTTCGCCGCCGCCTCCGTTGCCTTGACGACGACATATTCGGCGTTGCCGCCGCGGTCGTTGCCCAGCATGGCATATAGCGGATCGCCCTTCTTCAGCGTATGGGCCCGCGTGCCGCACAGTTCCACCACGCCGGACACGTCGCGGCCGAGCGTGACGGGCAGATCCGCGCCCGAAGAGCCCTTGCGAACCTTGTAGTCGACGGGATTGACGCTTGCCGCGTAGACCTTGAGCGTGACCTCGTCGTCATGGGGCTGAGGCAACGGAACCGCGTCCAGCGAAAGAACCTCCGGTCCACCAAAATCGTGGATACGGACGGCCTTCATAGTAATCATGGCTTGCTCCTCGTCGGGTTGAGTCCAATTCGCCTCTGAACTGTTTCGCCGGCAGGCCGGCGTCTATCAAGCCGGCGGTTCGGTCGTGGCAAAGGCCGGCCGGTGGCGCGCCGTCAGTGTATCGTTTGCGAATGCTCGCCGCCGGGTTGCGAGATGCCGCTCAGCGCTTCACCTGCTGTCGCGGTCTCGCTGTTGGTGGCGAGGTCGCCCAGCGAAACGATGCCGACCAGGCGCTTGTCACGGTTTAGCACTGGCAAGCGGCGCACTTTCAGGTCAGCCATGTTGCGCAGAACATCCTCCGCGTCTTCGTCTTCGAAGCAATACCTGACCTCGGTGCTCATCACTTCCCGTACCTTGGCGTCAGGTGTCTTGCCTTGGGCGACGCCGCGGATTGCGATGTCGCGATCGGTTACCATGCCGACAAGCCGATCGTTCTCGCCCACCGGCATCGCGCCGGCGTCGAGGCGACCCATCATTTCTGCCGCATCGCGCAGGGTTTGCTGCGGACTGGCGATCTCGACGTCCTTTGTCATGCAGTTGCCAACTTTCATTTTAACCTCCGTTGGTTGCAGGGCCCGCCGCCGAATTGCGTGATGGAAGGGTGAATGAGCGCCAGCGCAAAACGTTCCATGGCAAGACCCGTTTCGAGCGCTCCGCCAAATCACCCTTGCCATCCCCCACTCCGACCGCCTTCAGGCGGTCGGCCCGGGAAAGGTCGGCTCCGAAGGAATTTCGGAAGGCGTGCCAGGAGGAACTCCAAGTGGCTCCTGGTCCGGCGTCGGAATTGGATCCGGCGAGGGCGGGGGTACGCCTGGAGGTTCTCCCGGCGGAGTCTCCGGCGGGGCAGGCGGCCGGGCCGGCTCCGGATTGGGATTGTCCGGCAGTGGATTCGGGTTATTCGGATCGGGGTTGTTCATCGATCACTCCCCTGACATCTGTGGCCTGATCTCCGCCAGAGCGGAGTGCGGCCGCGGCGAGCGGGCTCTCTTGTCCTAAACCGAGGGGAAGCAAAAGCGTTCCCTCACCTGGTGCCAAGCGGGGCCAATCTATCGGGCGGTTCCCAGGCTGGCATACATTCCGTTGGTGCGGAATTGCGTCGGGTTGATGCCGTAGAGGCGGCGGAAGACCTTGGAAAAATAATTGGCATCCTCGAAGCCGCACATGATGGCGACCTCCTTGACCGGCAGGAAATCGGCCTTGGTCAGCAACTTCGCCGCGCGCTGCAGTCGCTGCTGCAGCACGAATTCGGCGGGCGGAAGTCCCTCGCTCTCGGCGAAGCAGCGCGAGAAATGCGCGCGGCTCAGGCCGCTGATCTCGGCGAGATCGGCAACGCGGAGCGGCCCGTCGAGATTGGCCCTGACGTGGTCGATGACCGGCTGCATGGCGCTCTTGTCGTCGGTGACGGCATGCGAGCCGAAGACATCGTCGTAGAGCGCCATGGCGGCTTCATAGGCGACGGCCGAGGCGGCTCCCGGCGAGACCGCGCCCGTGATCAGGCGTACGCTGCAATCCGCGAGATGATCGATCGTCGAGGGCTGCAGCCGCAGCACCGGACCGACGGCGGCAAGGATCGACTTGTGGATGCGCAGTGCCTCCTCGCCGTTCATCGATATCCAGAAGAACTCCCAGCGTTCGCCCTTGGCCAGCCAGTAACGGTGGTTGTGCGGCACGAGAACCAGCAACGTATCGCCCTTTTGCAGACGGTAGTTCCGGTTCTCGTAGCGCAATCGGCCGGTGCCGCTGATCGTATGCTGGAGCACGGTAAACGGCGTCTGGCCGCGCTTGCGCCCATCCCAGTCGTAGACCTCGTTCTCGCGCACTTCATAGCCGGTGCTTGTCGGCATGGTGTGTAGGCGCTGGCGCCCGCGCGGCAGCGATACCGTCCTGCCCGCCGGCCCGATGTCGATCAAGTTCCGCAGCACAAAATTACCCCTAAAAGCATAATCCTTCTCTGGTCGCGTGCCGAATTAGGCGCATAATCCCTCGAGAAAAGCAAAAGAAACCGCGGTCAACGAGCGGATGGGAGGAAGTGCCGGATTCCAGCCTGCATAATGTGGCAGGCGGGCCAGGCCTCTTTTCGCCGCCTTTGCCCTAGCGTTCGATCAGGTCGAGGTGAGGCTGATGAGTTTCAAGATCGCTATTATCGGTGCGGGAAGCGTCGGGTTCACCAAGAAGCTCTTCACCGACATTTTGTGCGTTCCTGAATTCAGGGATGTCGAATTCGCACTGACCGATCTCAGCGAACGCAACCTCCAGATGATCAGGTCGATCCTCGACAGGGTCGTCGAATTCAACAGGCTGCCGACCAAGGTTACGGCAACGACCGACCGCCGTGCCGCCCTCGAGGGTGCCCGCTACATTATCAGCTGCGTTCGCGTCGGCGGTCTCGAAGCCTATGCGGACGACATCCGCATTCCCTTGAAGTATGGCATCGACCAGTGCGTCGGCGACACGATCTGCGCCGGCGGCATCCTCTATGGCCAGCGCAACATTCCGGTAATCCTCGATTTCTGCAAGGATATCCTCGAAGTCGCCGAGCCTGGGGCGAAATTCCTAAACTACGCCAATCCGATGGCCATGAACACCTGGGCGGCGATCGAATATGGCAAGGTCGATACCGTCGGCCTTTGCCACGGCGTCCAGCATGGCGCCGACCAGATCGCCGAAGTGCTCGGCGCCAAGTCGCGCACCGAGCTCGACTACATCTGCTCCGGCATCAATCATCAGACCTGGTTCATCGACCTGCGTCTCAACGGCCGCAAGATCGGTAAGGACGAACTGGTTGCCGCCTTCGAGGCGCATCCGGTCTATTCGCAGCAGGAAAAGCTGCGCATCGATGTCCTGAAGCGCTTCGGCGTCTATTCGACCGAAAGCAACGGCCATCTTTCCGAATACCTGCCCTGGTATCGCAAGCGGCCGGACGAAATCACCCGCTGGATAGACATGTCCGACTGGATCCACGGCGAGACCGGCGGCTACCTTCGTTATTCGACCGAAACACGCAACTGGTTCGAAACGGAGTTCCCGCAATTTCTGGAATCCGCCGCCAGGCCGATAGACCCCGCCAAGCGCTCCAACGAGCATGCCAGCCACATTCTCGAGGCGCTGGAGACGAACCGCGTTTATCGCGGCCATTTCAACGTCAAGAACAACGGCATCGTCACCAACCTGCCGCAGGACGCCATCATCGAGTCGCCCGGCTTCGTCGATCGCTTCGGCATCAACATGGCTGCAGGCATCACGCTGCCGGAGGCCTGCGCCGCCACTTGCACTTCCTCGATCAACGTCCAGCGCATGTCGGTTCATGCGGCGATCTCAGGCGATATCGACCTGCTGAAGCTCGCCGTCCTGCACGATCCGCTGGTCGGCGCGGTTTCGACGCCGGAAGAGGTTTGGCAGATGGTGGACGAAATGGTCGTCGCCCAGGCCCGCTGGCTGCCTCAATATGCCGATGCGGTGCCGGCCGCGAAGGAGCGGCTTTCCAAATCCAGGATCAAGACCCGTGAATGGGCCGGAGCGGCACGGCGCGACGTCCGTTCGATCGAGGAACTACGTGCGGAAAAAACAGCTCTCAAGCAGGCCGTCTGAATTTCGCCAGGACGGATCGCGGCAAGCTTTCGGGAGGAATTTTCGGCACCGCACCCGGAAGTACATTCGTTCGAGGAGAAATGGAGCGGCGTCAACGCGCTCCTGAACAACAGAGAGGAGAGACGATGAGGAATTTCCGAAACATTGGCATTCTCGCCGGGCTGGCGCTTAGCGTCTCGGCCTCGGCCCTGAACGCGTATGCATCCGAGCCGACCGTGCCGCCGGTGCCCGCGCAATTTCCGGCCGAGGGAAAGATCAAGTACGTCGCGCGCGACTCCATCCTGGAGTTCAAGGCACTTCCGGAATACCACGAACCCGATTGGGTCACCGACAAATACGTCAAGGCAGGCAAGCTGCCGCCGGTCAAGGACCGGTTACCGAAGGAGCCGCTGGTCTTCAAGACCGGCAATATGCCGGACGGCGTCGGTGTCTACGGTGATACGATGCGTCATGTCATCGGCGGCCGGCCGGAGGGCTGGAACTATGGTGCCGGCCAGACGCAGGGCTGGGGCGGCATCGACATCGGCCTTTCCGAATGCCTGACGCGCACCGCGCCGCTGTTCCAGGTCGAGGCCAAGGACACGGAGCCGCTGCCGAACCTCGCCAGGAGCTGGGACTGGTCCAAGGACGGCCACACGCTGACGATGCATCTGGTCGAGGGCGCGAAATGGTCGGACGGCGTTCCGTTCAACGCCGACGATGTGATGTTCTACTGGGACGACGAGGTGATCGACCCTAATGTGTCGCCGCTGAACGGTGCCACGCAGGAGACCTTCGGCGCCGGCACGACGCTGAAGAAAATCGACGACTACACCGTCGAGTGGACGTTCAAGGACGCCTTTCCGAAACAATACCTTTACGCCATGGCTTACGGCACCTTCTGTCCGGGCCCGTCGCATATCCTCAAGCCGCAGCATCCGAAATATTCGAAGAACACCTACGAGCAGTTCAAGAACGCCTTCCCGCCGGAATATATGAACATGCCGGTGATGGGTGCCTGGGTGCCGGTGGCATACCGCCCCGACGACATCATCGTCATGCGTCGCAATCCGTACTATTGGAAGGTCGACGAGAAGGGCAACCAGCTGCCGTATCTCAACGAGTTGCACTACAAATTGTCGACCTGGGCCGACCGCGACGTTCAGGCGGTATCGGGGGCGGGAGACTTCTCCAATCTGGAGCAGCCGGAGAACTTCGTCGCCTCGCTGAAGCGCGCGGCACAAAAGGACGCGCCGGCACGGCTTGCGTTCGGTCCGCGGCTGATCGGCTATAATCTGCGCATGAATTTCTCAGCCAATGGCTGGGGTAACCCCGACGAGCGCGGACAGGCGATACGCGAGCTGAACCGCAACGAGGATTTCCGCAAGGGCGTCACCATGGCGCTCGACCGCAAGGCGCTCGGCGACTCGCTGGTCAAGGGTCCGTTCACTGCCATCTATCCCGGCGGCTTCTCCTCGGGCACGAGCTTCTACGACCGGAAGTCGACGGTCTACTACCCCTTCGATCTCGAAGGCGCCAAGGCGGAACTCGCCAAGGCAGGCCTAAAGGACACGGACGGCGACGGCTTCGTCAATTTTCCTGCCGGCACCGCCGGCGGCAAGAATGTCGAGATCGTGATGCTCGTCAACAACGATTACACCACCGACAAGAGCCTCGCGGAGGGCGTCGTCGGTCAGATGGAGAAGTTAGGTATTCGCGTTGTCCTGAACGGGTTGAACGGTACCCAGCGCGATCAGGCCAATTACTCCGGTCGCTTCGACTGGCTGATAAGGCGCAACGAAACGGAACTCACCTCGGTCGTGCAGAACACCGAGCAACTGGCGCCGGTCGGCCCACGCACCAGCTGGAACCACCGCGCTCCGGAAAACGGCCAGGTAGATCTGATGCCCTTCGAGAAGGACCTTGTCGATATCGTCAACAAGTTTGTCTCGGCGCAGGACAATGACCAGAGGGCCAGCCTGATGAAGCAGTTCCAGAAGATCTCGACGGAACACGTCTATACCGTCGGGCTCACCGAATATCCCGGCGCGCTGATCATCAACAAACGTTTCTCCAATATCCCGCAGGGAACGCCAATCTTCATGTTCAACTGGGCCGAGGACTCGATCGTCCGCGAGCGGGTCTGGGTGGCCGCCGACAAGCAGCAGAAATATGAGCTGTTTCCCGAACAGCTTCCCGGAAAGCCCGGGGACAAGGGTCCGACGAACTGAGTTTCCTCCCCTGACTTGAAAATTCCCGGCCGCGCTGCTGGCGCGGCCGGGACAAAGCCAGCGGTGAGGGATAACTGAGAATCTGAGCGAGGAGCAAAACGGTCGATGCTGCGATTTCTGCTTATGCGCATAGCATGCGCAATACCGGTTCTCGCCATTTTGAGCGTGGTTACCTTCGCGATCAGCCAGGCACCGCCGGGTAACTATGCCGACTATATCCGCTTGCAGCTCATCAACCAGGGTGGAGCCTCCTTTGCCGAGGCCGATGCTCAGGCGAAGGCTTACAGCGTGGAGCACGGCCTCGATAAGCCGGTTCCGCTCCAATACCTGAACTGGATCGGCGGCATCATCACCCGCGGCGATTTCGGCCACAGCCTGTATTACAACAAGCCCGTCGCCGACGTGGTTGGCGAGCGGCTGCCGCGCACGCTGCTGCTTGCGCTTGTCTGCCACCTGTTGGCATCGGTGCTGGGCATCGGCTTCGGCATCTGGGCGGCGACCAGGCAGTACAGCTGGATCGACAGTACGCTGTCAGCGATTTCCTTCCTCGGAATGACGGTACCGCGCTTCCTGATGGCGCTGATCATCGTCTATCTGCTGGTCTTCCAGTTTAACGTCTCCGAGATCGGCAGCTTCTTTTCGCCGCAATTTGGCGGGGCGCCGTGGTCCTGGGCGAAGTTCGTCGATCTCGTCCGGCATGTCTGGCCGGTGGTCGCCATCGCGACCTTCGGCGGGCTCGCCTACAACATGCGGGTGATGCGCGGCAATCTGCTCGACACGCTGAACGCGCAATATGTCGAGACCGCTCGCGCCAAGGGCCTCAGCGGCGGTGCGGTCGTCATGCGCCATGCGGTGCCCAATGCGCTGCATCCGCTGGTTATGTATCAGGGCGTGGTGCTGCCCTATATGCTGACCGGCGAGATCGAGACGGCGATCATCTTTGCCCTGCCGACCGTTGGCCCGGCGATCGTCGGCTCGATGGCGGTCGGCGACGTCTATGTCACGGCGACCTTCATGATGGTGCTGTCGGCGACGCTGATCGTTGGCAACATCATCGCCGACATGCTGCTCGTTATGCTCGACCCGCGTGTGCGCCAATATGCAGGGTCCTGAGATGCTTGCCTTCGAGCCCTCGCTGCCGCCACTTGCCGAGGAACCGGCCAAGATCAAGCCGCGCGGCAATGAGAGCTACATCGCGCTCGTCTGGCGCCGCCTGAAACGGTCCTGGACCGGCATGGCCGGGCTCATCCTGGTCGCGTTTCTGGTGCTGCTGGCGGTGTTTGCCGACTTCTTCGCACCGATGGATCCCAAGGTGACCGATGTCGGCTTTGCCCCGCCGCAGATGATGAGCTTCCATGACAAGGATGGCAACTTCGTCTTCCAGCCACGCGTCTATGCCCTGGCGGATTCGGAAGACCTCGACCCGGTTACCTTCCAACCCGTCGTCGGGCCGGACTACGACCATCCGCGGCTGCTCGGCTTCTTCGTCAAGGGAGCGGAGTACAGACTGCTCGGCCTGCTTCCCGCAAACCGGCACTTTTTCGGCTCGACCGACGGCCAGCCGGTGCATTTCCTTGGCACCGACAAATTCGGCCGCGATGTGCTGGCTCGTGCGATCTATGGTTCGCGCATCTCGTTGATGATCGCATTGACGGTGGTCTTCATCGTCACCGTGATCGGTACGACAGTCGGCATGGTGTCGGGCTATTTCGGCGGCACATTCGATGTCTGGGTCCAGCGCTTCGTCGAACTGGTGCTCGCATTTCCGCAATTGCCGCTTTATCTGGCGCTGACGTCGCTTGTTCCGGTGACGGCGCCGACGAATGTCTTCCTGGCCTTCGTGATCGTCGTCATGTCGGCTCTCGGCTGGGCGCAGATGTCGCGCGAGGTGCGCGGCAAGACCTTGGCGCTGGCGCGGATCGACTACGTCCGTGCGGCGATGGCGGTCGGCGCCACCGACGGCCGCATCATCATGCAGCACATTTTCCCAAACGTGATGAGCCACGTCATCGTTGCCGTCACATTGGCGATCCCCAGCGTCGTCCTGCTCGAATCCTTCCTCGGTTTTCTCGGCTTCGCGGTGAAACCGCCGCTGATCTCCTGGGGCCTGATGCTGCAGGACACCGCGACCTATTCGGTCATCGGCACCTATCCCTGGATCCTCTCGCCGGTCGGCTTCGTGCTTATCACCGTCTTCGCGTTCAACGCGCTTGGCGATGGATTGCGCGATGCGGTCGATCCGTATTGAGCGTGACATGATGCAACACGCGCTCGTCAAATCCTTCGCACCTCCTGTCCGGCTCGACCATGACGGCCGTTCGGAAAAACCGGTCATCGATGCCCGCAACATCGCCGTCGATTTCAAGGTCGAGCACGGCATGGTCGAAGCCGTCAAGGACATCTCCTTCCAGCTCTATCGCGGCGAGACGATCGCCATAGTCGGCGAATCAGGATCGGGCAAGTCGGTGACGGCGCGCACCGTCATGGGACTGTTGTCGAAACGCGCGGTCGTGTCGCCGAAATCGACTGTCGAATACAACGGGGCGAACATCCTGAAATTTTCCGAGCGTGCGCGGCGCAAACTGCGCGGCGACCGCATCTCGATGATCTTTCAGGAGCCGATGAGTTCGCTCAACCCGATCTACACGATCGGCAGCCAGATCGTCGAGGCGATACGGGTGCATCGCAAGATGAGCCGCAGGCAGGCCGAAGCAAGAGCGCTCGAGCTGCTGCAGCAGGTACAGATTCCTGAGCCCCAGGCGCGGCTGAAGCAGTACCCGCACCAGCTTTCCGGAGGCCAGCGCCAGCGTGTGATGATCGCGATGGCGCTGGCCAACGATCCCGATGTGCTGATCGCCGATGAGCCGACGACGGCGCTCGACGTCACGGTTCAGGCGCAGATCCTCAATCTCATCCGAAACCTGCAGAAGAAACTGCGCATGGCGGTGATCCTGATCACGCACGACCTGACCGTGGTGCGGCAGTTCTCCGACTATGTCTACGTCATGCAGCATGGGGAGATGCGCGAGCACAATGTGACGGAGAGGCTGTTTGCCGATCCGCAGCATCCCTACACCTGTCACCTGCTTGCCTCCGAGCCGCGCGGCCAGGCAAATCCGTTGCCGGAAGGCGCCGACGTCATTCTTGAAGCCAAGGATGTGCGCGTCTCGTTCATGCTGCGGCATGGCACGTTCATGAGGCCGGATCTGCGCGAACTCGTCGCCGTCGACAGTCTCAGCCTGACCCTTCGGCGGCACGAGACGCTGGGTCTCGTCGGCGAATCCGGATCGGGCAAGACCACCTTCGGCGAGGCGTTGCTCAGGCTCAACACCACGGACAGCGGCGAGATCTATTTCGATGGCCAGCCGATCCATGGCTGTTCACGTTCGCAGATGCGGCCGTTGCGGTCGCGCATGCAGGTCGTCTTCCAGGATCCGTTCTCGTCGCTCAACCCACGCATGACGATCGGCCAGATCATCGAGGAAGGGCTGGTCGTCAACCGAATCGGCGCCACCAGGAACGATCGGATAGAGCGGGTGCGCGAGGCGCTGATCAGCGCCGGCATGCCCGGCGATATCCTGTCGCGCTTCCCGCACGAGTTTTCCGGCGGCCAGCGCCAGCGTATTGCGATTGCCCGCGCCGTCGCGCTCGAACCGGAATTCATCGTACTCGACGAGCCGACATCGGCACTGGATCTCTCCGTCCAGGCGCAGATCATCGAATTGCTGCGCAAGCTGCAGCGCGAACGGGGCCTGAGCTACATCTTCATCTCGCACGACCTCAAGGTCGTTCGGGCGCTGTGCCACCGCGTCATCGTCATGCAGCACGGCAAGATCGTCGAAGAGGGGCCGGTCGACGAAGTCCTGTCCCATCCCAAAACCGCTTACACCGAACGGCTGGTCAAGGCCGCTTTCGAGGTAGCCTGATTGCTTAAGCCGGAGGTCGTTGTGGCAAGAAATCCCAAGGTCGCTTTCATCGGAGCTGGCTCGACGGTGTTCATGAGGAACATCGTCGGCGACATATTGCAGCGTCCGGCCTTATCCGGCGCGACGATCGCACTGATGGACATCAATCCGCAACGGCTCGAGGAAAGCGCAATCGTGGTCGGCAAGCTGATCTCGACGCTCGGCGTGAGGGCCAAAGCCGAAACCTATTCGGACCAGCGCAAGGCGCTGGCGGGCGCCGATTTCGTCGTCGTCGCCTTCCAGATCGGCGGCTACGAGCCCTGCACCGTCACCGACTTCGAAGTTCCGAAGAAATACGGTCTGCGCCAGACCATCGCCGATACGCTCGGTGTCGGCGGCATCATGCGCGGCTTGAGAACCGTGCCGCATCTCTGGAAGATCTGCGAGGACATGCTTGCAGTCTGCCCGCAGGCGATCATGCTGCAATATGTCAACCCGATGGCGATCAACACCTGGGCGATCGCTGAGAAATACCCTGACATCAAGCAGGTGGGCCTCTGCCATTCGGTGCAAGGCACGGCGATGGAACTGGCGCATGACCTCGACATTCCCTACGAGGAGATTCGCTACCGCTCGGCCGGCATCAATCACATGGCCTTCTACCTGAAGTTCGAGCACCGCCAGCTGGATGGCTCCTATCGCAACCTCTACCCGGATCTGCTGCGCGCCTACAGCGAAGGGCGGGCGCCGAAGCCGGGATGGAATCCGCGCTGCCCGAACAGAGTGCGCTACGAGATGCTGAAGCGCCTCGGTTACTTCGTCACCGAGAGCTCCGAACATTTCGCGGAATACACGCCCTATTTCATCAAGGACGGGCGCGACGACCTGATCGAGAAATTCGGTATCCCGCTCGACGAATACCCGAAGCGCTGCATCGAGCAGATCGAACGCTGGAAGGGGCAAGCGGAAGCCTATCGCTCGGCTGACAAGATCGAAGTGGAGCAGTCGAAGGAATATGCGTCCTCGATCATGAACTCGGTCTGGACCGGCGAGCCGTCGGTGATCTACGGCAACGTCCGCAACAACGGCTGCATCACGTCATTGCCATATAATTGCGCGGCCGAGGTGCCATGCCTCGTCGACGCCTCCGGCATTCAACCCACCCTCATCGGCGACCTACCGGTGCAGCTCACCGCGCTGATCCGCACCAATATCAACGTCCAGGAGCTGACGGTCCAGGCGCTGATGACCGAGAATCGCGAGCACATCTATCACGCGGCGATGATGGACCCGCACACGGCGGCCGAGCTCGACCTCGACCAGATATGGTCGCTGGTCGATGATTTGCTGGTTGCGCATGGCAATTGGCTGCCGGCCTGGGCGCGTGGAGCGCGCAGCGTTCGGGCGGCCTGAGTATCGGATACAGCTCGCGAGCAACCGTCGGCTGATAGGAAGTCATCGACGGCGCGCGGCCCTGGTGACGCGAGGCTGGCAGTCGGCTGAGCGAGTTGCACGCGATACGCGTTCAGTTCATGCGAACTTCCGGTTCGGCCAGCAGCGGAATCTCCAGGCCACGCCGCAAGCCGGTCGCTACGACCGATACCCTGAATTTTCCGGCGAGTGCCTTGTCGAAGATGGCGCCGACGATGATGTCGGCATCGTTGTCGACCTCCTCGCGGATGCGGGTAGCGGCTTCGTCGACCTCGAACAGCGTCATGTCCATGCCGCCCGATATCGAGACAAGGACGCCCTTGGCGCCCATCATCGAAGCTTCGTCGAGCAGCGGGTTGGCGATTGCCGCTTCCGCCGCCTTCTTGGCGCGGCCTTCTCCTGCGGCTTCTCCGGTTCCCATCATGGCGCGGCCCATGTCGCGCATCACCGACTTTACATCGGCGAAGTCGAGATTGATCAGGCCTTCCTTGACGATCAGATCGGTGATGCAGCCGACACCCGCATAAAGAACCCGGTCGGCCATGGCGAAGGCGTCGGCGAACGTGGTTCTGGCGTCGGCGATCCTGAACAGGTTCTGGTTGGGGATGACGATGACGGTATCGGCGCTTTCGCGCAGGCGCTCGATGCCCTCGTCGGCAGCGTACATGCGGCGCCTGCCTTCGAAGACAAATGGCTTGGTAACGACGGCGACGGTCAGTATTCCGGCTGCCCGTGCTGCCTGCGCTATGACAGGCGCGGCACCGGTGCCGGTTCCGCCTCCCATGCCGGCGGTCACGAAGCACATATGCGTTCCAGCAAGGTGATCCATGATCTCGTCGATGGATTCCACGGCCGCGGCACGGCCGACCTCGGGCAGGGACCCGGCGCCGAGACCTTCGGTGATATGAGCGCCCAACTGGATCAGCCTCGTTGCCTTCGACATGGCAAGGGCCTGGGCATCGGTGTTGGCGACGATGAACTCCGCGCCCTGCAGGCCTTCGGCGATCATGTTGTTGACGGCGTTGCCGCCGCCGCCGCCGACCCCGACGACGGTGATCTTGGGCCTCATCTCCGAGATTACCGGCCTCGTCGCGGTGTTCATTGCCGTTCTCCCTGGATACGCCGAGTGGTCGCTGGAAGCTTGTTCCGGGCGCACTGCGAAAACTTTGAACCGGGCAGTGCGAATCAGGACAGCCCAGAATGCAGGGAATCAGAGCGCGGAGCGGGCTGCAAGTGCGCGATGTGCCTCATAGGCGACTTGCGCCTGAAAGTTCACGCAATGCGCCTTGATACAGTGCAGATCGTTGCGCGGGCGCCGCACGCTACAAGTTCGGCGCGAGGCACTGCGCGACATGGTCGGCAATCGCCAGGCAGGAGGTCAGGCCGGGGCTTTCGATGCCGAACAGGTTGACCAGGCTATCCACGCCGTGCACCGCCACGTCCTGGATGAAGAAGTCGGCATTGGCCTCACCGGGACCGGACAGTTTTGGCCGGATGCCGCTGTAAGCGGGCTGCAGGCTGTCATCGGCCAGGTCCGGCCAGTATTTGCGGATCTCGCTGTAGAAGCGCTCGCCACGAGCCGGGTCGACGCGATAGTCGAGTTGATCGATCCATTCGACGTCCGGCCCGAAGCGGGTGACGCCGTCGAGATCGACCGTCAGATGAACACCGAGCCCGCCGGGTTCGGGCACCGGATAGACCAATCGCGAGAACGGTGCCCGGCCGATCACCGAAAAATAATTGCCCTTGGCATAATGGAGCTTTGGCACGAATTGCTGATTGAGCCCTTCTAGCGAACCTGCAAGTGCTGCCGCGCCAAGCCCGGCGGCATTGACGAAACGCGGAGTGGTGATTTCGAAGCGCTCGCCGCCTGCAGCGTCCACCGTCTCGAGCACGACGCGGCCCGCTTCGATGCGGCCGGAGGCGATGCGCGTGTTGAGACTAAGTGCCCCCCCGTGCGCTTCGGCATCAGCCAGCAAGGCGAGCATCAGGGCATGGCTGTCGATGATCCCGGTGGCCGGCGACAGCAACGCTGCCGTACACCTAAGGCTGGGCTCCAGCGCATGCGCCTCGGCTTCGCGCAACGGCACCAGGTCGCCGGCGCCGCAAGCGCGTGCATTGGCCCGGATTGAGGCGAGCACCGGCTCCTGTTCGGCATTTGTGGCAACGATGAGCTTGCCGCAGCGCGCGTGCGGGATCGCCCGCTCCTCGCAATAGCGATAGAGTCTTTCCCGGCCGGCCACGCAGAACAGGGCTTTCAGCGATCCAACCGGATAGTGGAGGCCGGCATGGATGACCTCGGAGTTGCGCGAACTTGTCCCGGTGCCGATAGCGTTCTCGGCTTCCAGGACCAGCGTATCGATGCCGCGCTGCGCCATCTCTCGCGCGATCGCCAGGCCTACAACACCGGCGCCGGCGACAATGCAGTCGACATGGTCCACGGTTAGGTCAAGCCGAAGTTCTGCATGCGTCCACCCATCCGCTGGCCCTGTCGAAAGCGCTTGACACTATACCGTTCGAGAAAGATGCATCAAACGGCATAACGCACGGGGACCTGCCGAGCCGGACCGGGGGCAGGACTGTTCCGCGTGCAGCACAGGAGCCGTCATGGACGCACGACCGAATTCACCCGAAGCCCGCGACATAAGCTTTCACATGCATGGCTATACGAATGCGCGCAAGCATCAGGAGTCGGGGCCGCTCGTCATCGAGAAGGGCGACGGCATCTATGTCGAGGACCTTGCCGGCAACCGCTATATCGAGGCGATGGCGGGGCTCTGGAGCGTCGCGGTCGGTTTTTCGGAGAAGCGGCTGGTCGATGCGGCAGTACGGCAAATGTCGAAGCTGCCTTACTATCACGATTTCGGCTCCAAATCGCATTCGCCGCTGATCGATCTCGCCGAGAGACTGGTGCAGATGGCGCCGGTGCCGATGAGCAAGGCGTATTTCACCAATTCCGGTTCCGAGGCCAACGATACGGCCATGAAGATGATCTGGTCCCGGTCGAATGCGCTCGGCCAGGCGGCGCGCAAGAAGATCATCAGCCGCAAGAAGGGCTATCACGGCGTCACCATCGCCTCGGCAAGCCTGACCGGACTGCCCAACAACCACACCTCCTTTGACCTGCCGATTGCCAATGTGCTGCATACCTCGACGCCGCACCATTGGCGCGAGGCGCTGCCGGGTGAAAGCGAAGAGCTGTTTTCGACGCGGCTTGCCGACGAGCTGGAAACGCTGATCCTCGCCGAAGGACCGGAAACCATCGCCGCCTTTTTCGGCGAACCGATCATGGGCGCCGGCGGCGTCATCGTTCCGCCTTCCGGCTACTGGGAGAAGATACAGGCGGTGCTGTCGAGATACGACATCCTGCTGGTCGCCGACGAGGTGATCTGCGGCTTCGGCAGAACAGGTGAGATGTTCGGCTCGCAGACCTTCGGCATCAGGCCCGACATCATGGTGCTGTCGAAGCAGATCTCTTCGTCCTATCTGCCGATCTCAGCCCTGCTGATCAACGACAAGGTGTTCGAGCCGATTGCCGACGAAAGCAATCGTATCGGCACCTTCGACCACGGCTTCACCGGCGGCGGCCATCCTGTTGCGGCAGCGGTCGCGCTCGAGAACCTGAAGCTGATCGAGGAGCGCGACCTTGTCGGCAATGCGCGTGCGGTCGGCGCGCATATGCAGAAGCGGCTGCGCACGCTCGCTTCGCACCCGCTTGTCGGCGAGGTGCGTGGCATCGGCCTGATCGCGGCGGTCGAACTGGTCGGCGACAAGGCGAACAAGGCGCCGTGGGGGAAGACCGGTGAACTGGGCGGGCTCGTCAACGGCTTCATGCAGCAGAACGGCGTCATCTCGCGCAATATGGGCGATGCGCTGGCTTTCTGCCCGCCGCTGATCATCACCGAGCCGCAGGTCGACCAGGTGATCGACGCGTTTGAACGGTCGCTCGAGGCCGCCGCCAAGCAGGTGCGACCACAAAGCTGATCAGGCTATTCAGCGGCCGATGGCATCCGGTACGACCACCAGCTTGCCGACGAAATCCTTGGCGATGAAATCGGCCTGGGCGCGATGGAAATCGGAGAGCTTGTAGACGCCGCCGACCAGCGGCCGGATCTTCTTCTCCTCGATGTAGCGCACGATGCGGCGGAAATCCGCCCGTGTGCCCTGGCTCGAGCCATGCAGTTGGAGCTGTTTCAGATACATGGTGCGCAGATCGAGCTGCACGACCGGGCCGGCAATCGCGCCCGCCGTCGTGTAGCGGCCTTCGGGCCTGAGGATGCGCAGCAGGTCGTTGAAGATCGCGCCGCCGACGAGGTCGGCCACCACGTCGATCGGCCGGCCGCCGGTCGCCTCGTTGACGGCGGCCGGCAGATCGGCAACGCCGCGGGTGATCACCGCCTCGGCGCCGATGTCACGCACGGCCTGTTCCTTGCCCTTGCCGGCAACCGCATAGGGAATGGCGCCGCGTGCCCGCGCCAGCTGCACGATGCCTGAGCCGACGCCGCCCGAGGCGCCGGTGACCAGCACGCGCTCGCCGGCTTTCAATGCGGCGCGTTCCAGCATCTGCTCGCCGGTGAGATAGGCGCAGCAGAAAGTGGCAAGTTCGACGTCGCTCAGATCGGTGCTGACGACATGGGCGTTCTCGGCCGGCACTGTCTGGTACTCGGCATAGCCGCCGTCGCGGCCGTGGCCCATATAGTCGATGTCGGCGAGTGAATCGTCGTCGCGATTGTAGATGGAGAAATCGACCATCACCCGCTCGCCGATGCGGGCCGGCGACACGCCGTCGCCGACGGCAACGATGTTGCCGACCGTGTCGGTGCCCTGGATGCGCGGGAAGGTCAGTGTGTTGCCTTGCCGCCGCCATGTCGAGACGGCGGCTGCATCCTCCTCAGTGCCATAGGCGCCCTGGCGCACCCAGACATCGGTGTTGTTCATGCCGCAAGCGGTGACCTTGACCAGCACCTCGCCCGGAGCGGGCGAGGGCACTTTGACGTCGGTGCGGTAGACGAGCTTTTCCGGCCCGCCGTGCCCGATCAGCTGCACGGCGGCCATGGTGGTGGGGAGGGTTTTGGTCATGGCATTCATGTCGGTTCTTCAGATGCTGGCAAACACGCTCTTCACCGCGTCGGCCGTCTTGGAGACGACGATGTCGGCCTCTTGCCGTGTCAGGCAGAGCGGCGGCGCGAAACCGAGAATGTCGCCCTGCGGCATGGCGCGGCCGATGACGCCGCTTGCCGCAAGGGTGGTCGCGACCTGCGGTCCGATCTTTTGCGAGGCGTCGAAGAACACGCGGTCGTCCCGGTCGGCGACGAACTCGATTGCCGCCAGCATGCCGTCGCCGCGCACCTCGCCAACGTTTTTGTGGCCGCCGACGGCTTTCGTCAGCTCGGCGCGGAAATAGGCGCCGGTCTCGCCGGCGTTCCGCACCAGGTCCATCTCGTCGATCAGTTCCAGGTTGGCGACGCCGGCGGCCACGCAGATCGGATGCGCCGAATAGGTCCAGCCATGGCCGAGCGAGCCGAGCTTGTCGGAGCCTTGGACGAGCACCTGCCACACCTTGTCGGAGACGATGACGCCGGAGAGCGGCGCATAGGCCGAGGTCAGGCCCTTGGCGATGGTGATCAGGTCGGGCTTGATGCCGTAGTGGTCGGAGCCGAACATGGTGCCAAGCCGGCCAAAGCCGGTGACGACCTCGTCGGCGACCAGCAGCACGTCGTATTTCTTCAGCACCGCCTGGATTTTTTCCCAATAGCCGGCCGGCGGCGGCACGATGCCGCCGGTGCCGAGGATCGGCTCGCCGATGAAGGCGGCGACCGTTTCCGGCCCTTCGGCGAGGATCATCTCCTCGAGCTTGTCGGCGCAGTATTGCGAAAACTGCTCTTCACTCAGCGAGCGGTCGGCGCGGCGGAAATAGTAGGGCGCCTCGGTGTGCATGACCGGCGCACGCGGCAGGTCGAAGGCGTTATGGAACAGGTCGAGGCCGGTCAGCGATCCGGTCATGATGCCGGAGCCGTGATAACCGCGCCAGCGCGAGATGATCTTCTTCTTCTCGGACCGGCCGAGCACGTTGTTGTAGTACCAGATCAGCTTGATGTTGGTTTCATTGGCGTCTGAACCGGAGAGCCCGAAATAGACCCTCGACATGCCTTGCGGCGCTCGGTCGATGATCATCTTGGAGAGCGTGATCGACGCCTCGGTGCCGTGCCCGACATAGGCATGGTAATAAGCGAGATTCTTGGCCTGCGCGGCGATGGCGTCGGCGATCTTCTGGCGGCCATAACCGACATTGACGCAGTAGAGTCCGGCGAAGGCATCGATGCTCTTGCGCCCGTTGTTGTCCCAGATGGTGACGCCTTCGCCGCCGGCGATCACACGGGTCGGGCTCTCGCCACGCGCGTGGGTGCCCATATGGGTCGAGGGATGGAAGAAGTGATCGCGGTCCCAGGCGGCGAGTTCGTTTGACTGGTCGAGCATTTTTCTACTCCTGAGGGAAAGTGTCGGGCGCGGCTCACGCCACGTCGAGGCAGAGATATTTGAGATCGGTAAAGGCTTCGAGCCCGTGACGCGAGCCCTCGCGGCCGATGCCGGACTGCTTGACGCCGCCGAAAGGGATCGGCGCGCCGGTGATCTTGACGCGGTTGATGGCGACCATGCCATAGTCGAGCGCGCGGCCAATGCGCAATTGCCTACCGCCGTTTTCGGTGACGACATAAGCGACGAGGCCGTATTCGGTGGCGTTGGCGCGGGCGACGACTTCCTCTTCGCTGTCGAAGGGCGTCACGGCCGCAACCGGACCGAAGGTCTCCTCGCGCATGATCAAAGCGTCGTCTCCCACGTCGGCAAGCAGGGTCGGCTGGTAGAACAGCGGCCCGGCGGAATGGCGCTTGCCGCCGGTCAGGCAGCGCGCGCCTTTGGCGAGCGCATCGGCCACCTGCTCCTCGACCTTCTTGACGGCGCGTTCGTGCATCAAGGGTCCGATTTCGGTGTCGTCAGCCAGGCCATTGCCGGTCCGCAATGCCTCGACGCGTTTGGCGAAGGCAGCGCAGAACCGATCGTAGAGCGGACGCTGGACATAGATGCGGTTGGCGGCGAGGCAGTCCTGGCCGGAGGTCGCGAATTTGGCGTCGACCGCAATGGCGACAGCCTTGTCGAGATCGGCGTCGGCGAAGACGATCAGCGGCGCATGACCGCCGAGTTCCATCACCAGACGCTTCATCGTCGGCGCACTCTGTGCGGCGATCAGCCTGCCGATCTCGGTCGAGCCGGTGAAGCTCATGGCGCGAACGCGCGGGTCTTCGCACATCCGCCCAACGATAGTCGAAGCCCTGCCGGTGAGGACGTTGAACACGCCGGCCGGCAGGCCGGCGCGTTCGCCAAGCTCGGCCAGCGCAAGTGCCGACAGCGGCGTTTCCGAGGAAGGATGCGCGACGATGGTGCAACCGGCGGCAAGGGCGGCAGCCGCCTTGCGGGTCAGCATGGCCGCTGGAAAATTCCACGGCGTGACGACGCCGACGACGCCGAGCGGCTCGCGCCGCACCATCATCTCGGTATCAGGCAGATGGCTGGTGACGCTTTCGGCGTTGAGGCGTTTGGCCTCCTCGGCATACCATTCGACAAAAGAGGCGGCATAGTCGATCTCGCCGAGCGATTCCTTCAGCGGCTTGCCTTGTTCGAGCGTCATCAGCAGAGCCAGGTCATTCTTGGCGGCGACGATCAGATCGAACCATTTTCGCAAGATTTTCGACCTTTCCTGCGGCAGCAATGCGCGCCAAGCAGGAAAGGCGCGCGATGCCGCATCGATCGCCAATGTCGTCTGCCGGGGATCGAGCGCGGCAACAAAAGCGACGGTCGATCCGGTGGCCGGATCGGTCACCTCGAAACTCTCCGCGGTCTCGCTCGCCGTCCAGTGGCCAGCGACATAGGCGAGTTCGCGCAGCAGCCGTCGGTCGGCGAGGCGATCAAGTGCTTCATGGCGGTGCGAGCGGGCAAAATGTGCGGACATCATCGGGCTCCCGGTTCGGGTAATGCCGGAAGACTATCTCTGCCGCGCAAACAGAGAGGCTGTTTGCGTGCCTGCACGTAGAGAGATTGTCTCTATTGCCCTGCCCAGCCAGACGATCTCTCCGGCATCAGGAAGATGCCGGCAACAGATCCGCCACTGGCAGCACACTCTCCTCCTTCACCGTCTTGGTGACGATGTAGGTGAAATAGCGGTCGATGCCGATCTCGCGTTCGAGCAGAGTGTCGACCAGCCGCTGATAGGCGTCGATGTCGCGCGCCATCACCTTCAGCAGGTAATCGACGCCGCCGCCGACAGACCAGCAGGCGACGATCTCGGGGATGTCGCGGATGACGCGCTCGAAACGGTCGAAATCGGCCTGGCGGTGGCTAGCCAGCGTCACCTCCATCAGCACGGTAGCGACCGGCGAGATGGCGCGCACGGCGATCCTGGCATGGTAGCCCGAGACGATGCCGGCCTTTTCCAGTTTGCGCAGCCGCATCCAGCACGGCGTCGGCGACAGGCCGACTTTCTCGGCCAGCGCCAGCTTGGTGATGCGCCCGTCGCGCTGGATGGCGTCGAGGATCTTGAGATCGATCGGATCGAGTTTCGCTGCAGCCATGATCACCCACTTCCAGTGCCCGACACCATGACGGCGCATTATTTCGATTGTCAATTGCACTGATTTCGATCTCTAATAAGTCATGACATTTTGGCGACCAGATCCCGCTCTTATCCGGCGGCCGGCGTATCAATCGCTCGCCGACCAGTTCGCGCGGGCCATCCATGACGGGCGTCTGGCCACTGGGGCGCGCCTGCCGACGCACCGGCAACTGGCCGACGATCTGAAACTTTCCGTGCAGACGGTCAGCCGCGCCTACGAGGAATTGATCCGCCGCGGGCTGGTTTCCGGCGAGGTCGGCCGCGGCAGCTTCGTGCAGACGCAGCGCCGCGAGCCGGAGCCGCCCTATCTGCCGGAGCGGCTGGGCGAGGTCATCGACCTCTCCATCCTGAAGCCGGTCTGCGAACCGATGCATCTGGAGCGGCTGAGGCAGGCACTGGGCTGGCTCGCCGAAAACCTGCCGTCGAGCTCGGCGCTGTCGTTCAGGCCGAACATGGTGTTCCCGCGCCACCGCGCGGTGGGCGTCGAGTGGCTGCGGCTCTGCGGCCTCGACGCGTCGCCGCAGAACATCAGCCTGACCAACGGCGCCACGGCCGGGATGACGGTAGCGCTGATGAGCGTGGCGCCGCCCGGTTCGACCGTTGCCACCGAAGCGATCGGCCATCACACGCTGATCCCGCTGGCGCGCTATCTCGGCTTCAATCTCGAGGGTCTGCCGATCGACGACAATGGGCTGATCCCGGAAGCGCTCGACGAGGCCTGCCGGCTGTCCGACATCCGCGCCGTGTTCGTGCAGCCCTCGGTGATCAACCCGACGGCAACGCTGATGGATGCCGCCCGGCGCGAGCAGATCGCGGCGGTGGCGCGCAGGCACGACATCGCCATCATCGAGAACGATGTGCTCGGCCCGCTGGTCGAGGACCGGCCGCCGCCGGTCGCGGCGTTTGCCCCCGAGCGCACGCTCTATGTCACCTCCTTCACCAAGATCGTGGTGCCCGGCCTGCGCATCGGCTATCTCGCGGCACCCGATCGTTATGTCGCCGCGGTTGCCAACCGCCACCTGGTCTCGAACTGGATGGCGACTCCGATGGTGGCCGAGATCGCCAGCAAATGGGTGACCGACGGCACCGCGATGGAACTCGTTCGATGGCAGCGCCTGGCTTTGCGGCGGCGTCTGGACATCGCCGCCGAGGTGCTTGCCGGAGTGGATTATCGCGCTCATCGCGACGGGCTTCACGTCTGGCTGCGGCTGCCCGAGGATCGCGGCGAGGAAAGCTTTGTGTCCCAGGCGCGCCTGCAGGGCGTGGCGATTGCGCCCGGCACGTCGTTTCGCATTTCGCAGATGCCTTGGCATCCAGCTGTCCGGATTTCGCTGGGTTCGACCACGGAGGGGGAACTGCGTGCCGGTCTCGGCGTTGTCACAAAGCTTCTGCTCGGCAATCCGGAGCATCTCCTGCTTGCCATCTAGGCAACAAATGGCGGGGAATTGTGCGGAGTTCGAAATATTGTCATGATATTATTTTCTTGATTGACATGATTTGCCGCGATCCGCATCGTTAAAGGCATAGCTTCTCCAGCACGGGAAATTCATTGTCGGCGCCCATCATCAAGATCGACGGCATTTCGAAAAGCTTCGGCACCTTCAAGGTGCTGGACGGCCTCTCGATGCAAGTCATGCCCGGCGAGAAGCTGGCGCTGATCGGCCCATCGGGTTCGGGCAAGACGACGATCCTGCGTATCCTGATGACGCTAGAGCGTATCGACAGCGGCCACATCCAGGTCGATGGCGAACAGCTGTACCACATGGAGCGTAACGGCCGGCTGCTGACGGCCGATGAACGGCATTTGGCAAAGATGCGCCAGAAGATCGGCATGGTCTTCCAACTGTTCAATCTGTTTCCGCACAAATGCGTCATCGACAATGTGACGCTGGCACCGATGCTGACCAAAGGCGTGCCGCGGGCCGCCGCCGAAAAGCGGGCGATGGAACTGCTCGACATGGTCGGCATGGTCGACAAGGCCAAAGCGATGCCGGCGCAGCTTTCCGGCGGACAGAAGCAGCGCGTCGCGATTGCCCGGGCGCTGGCGCTGTCGCCGAAGATCATGCTGTTCGACGAGGTCACCTCGGCGCTCGACCCGGAGCTCGTCGACGAGGTCCTCAACGTCATGCGCAAGCTCGCCGCCGAGACCGACATGACCATGCTGCTGGTCACCCACGAGATGGGTTTCGCCCATGACTTCGCCGACCGGGTGCTGTTCTTCGATCGCGGCAGAATAGTCGAGGAAGGCAAGCCCGACGAGATTTTCCGCCATCCCAAACAGGAGCGTACGCAAGGTTTCCTGAAGAAGATCATTGCGGCCGGACATCGGGTCTGACTGCCATGCGAGGCGGCGACGCCTCAAGCAAGCCAAGAAGACAGACAAACAAGGAGTTGGGAACAATGAAGAAATTTGCCATTTTGGCCGGCGTCGCCGGTATTGCGCTGGCGGCGGTGCTGGCCGCCTCGACGTCCGGCTCGGCCGATGACAGCAAGCTCGAAGAGCTCAAGGCGCAAGGCTTTGCCCGCGTCGCTATCGCCAACGAGCCGCCCTATACGGCGGTCGCTGCCGACGGCAAGGTTTCGGGTGCGGCGCCTGACGTTGCCCGTGAAATCTTCAAACGTCTTGGCGTCAACGATATCGTCGCCTCGATCTCGGAATATGGCGCCATGATCCCCGGCTTGCAGGCCGGCCGTTTCGACGTCGTCACCGCCGGCCTGTTCATGAAGCCGGAACGTTGCGCTGCGGTCGCCTATTCGGAACCGGTGCTGTGCGACGCCGAGGCGATGCTGGTGAAGAAGGGCAACCCGAAAGGCTTCAAGAGCTACGAGGACGTCGCCAAGGACACCAGCGCGACGATCGGCGCACCGGGTGGCGGCACCGAGGAAAAGCTGGCGCTAACCGCAGGTGTGCCGCGCGAGCGCGTCATCGTCGTGCCGGACGGCCAGAGCGGCCTGAAGATGCTGCAGGACGGCCGCATCGATGCTTATTCACTGCCCGTGCTGTCGATCAACGACCTGGTCAAGAAAGCCAATGATCCGAACCTCGAAGTCATCGCGCCGGTGGTCGGTGCGCCGGTCTATTGCGACGGCGCAGCCTTCAAGAAGGGCGACGAAGCGCTGCGCGACGCCTATGATGTCGAGCTGGCGAAACTGAAGAAGTCCGGCGAGTTCGCCAAGATCATCGAGCCTTACGGTTTCTCGGCGGCGGCGGCAATGTCGACGAGCCGCGACAAGCTCTGCTCGGCGAAATAGGCGGGTCTTCCTTCTCCCCGTTCACGGAGAGAAGGAGGCCCGAAGGGCCGGATGAGGGGCAGCACAAAGTTCTGCCAAGCTGGCTCTGCCCCTCATCTGCCTGCCGGCATCTTTTTCCCGTGAACGGGGAGAAGGAGGCTGAAGCCAACGTCTCGCTGGACATTCAACGCGGAAACTCTCGACCCAATGACCCAATGGTCCGGCTATTTCGGCCTGATATTGCAAGGAGCACTCGTCACCATCGAGTTGACGCTGATGGGGTCGGTGCTGGCCTTGGTCATGGCCTTTCTTGCCGGGCTGGGGCGGCTGTCGCGGTTTTTCGTGCTGCGCGCGCTGGCCACCGCCTATATCGAGTTCTTCCGCGGCACCTCGATCTTCGTGCAGCTGTTCTGGGCCTATTTCGTGCTGCCTTTCGCCGGCATTTCGCTGACGCCGCTGCAGGCCGGCGTGCTGGCGCTAGGCCTCAATGTCGGCGCTTATGCGGCGGAAGTCGTGCGCGGCGCCATCAAGTCGATCGGCCGCGAACAATATGAGGCCTGCACCGCGCTCAATCTCGGCCGCTGGCAAGCCATGCGCCATATCATCCTGCCGCAAGCGCTTTTGGTGATGCTGCCGACCTTCGGCAACAACGCCATCGAGCTGCTCAAGGCCACCGCCGTCGTTTCGTTGATCTCGCTTGCAGACCTGACCTTCCAGGCGCAGGTGGTCCGCTCGCAGACCGGCAATACACTGGTGCCGTTCAGCACCATCCTCGTCATCTATTTCGTCCTGGCGCTGCTCATCTCCTGGGGCGTGCGGTCGCTGGAACGCCGCATGGCTCGTGGCCTCGACGGGGTGCGCGTATGATCGATCGGGCCTGCTAATGGAATGGGATTGGGATTTTGTCCGGCAGATCCTGCCGACGCTGATCGAGGGGGTGAAGATCACCATCCTGGCGACGCTGCTCGGCTCGGTGCTGGCGGCCGTCGTCGGGCTGGGCATTGCGTTGGCGCGCCGTTCGCCGAACCGGGCCCTGTCGCGCACCGTCGGTTTCGTTGCCGAGTTCATCCGTGGCACGCCGCTGTTGGTGCAGCTCTATTTCATCTTCTACGTGCTGCCGGATTTCGGCGTCCTGTTGCCGCCGTTGGTGGCGGGCGTCATCGGTCTCGGACTGCATTACGGCACTTACACGGCCGAGGTCTACCGCGCCGGCATCGACAATGTGCCGCGCGGCCAATGGGAAGCGGCCAAGGCCTGCAATCTGAATGCCACGCAGACCTGGACGCACATCATCATTCCGCAGGCGATCCCGCCGATGATCCCGGCGCTTGCCAATTATTTCATCGCCATGTTCAAAGAGACGCCGCTGCTGTCGGCGATCACCGTGCTGGAACTGATGAACCAGGCCAAGAGCGTCGCCAACACCTATTATCGGTATATCGAACCGATCACCTTGGTCGGCGCTTTCTTCCTCGCCATCAGCCTGTTCTCGGTGGTGTTGCTGCGCTGGCTGGAACACCGTTATGGGCGGATCGAACGATGAGCGCTGCACCCGATATCCGCCTGCGCTCGGTCCGGCCGCCGCTCGATGCGCGTCCGCTGGAAAAGCGGGTCGGCCTGATCATCCTTGCCACCGACCATACCAGCGAACCGGATTTTCACCGCATGGTGGCAAGCGATCGTATCGGCGTCTATGTCGCGCGCATCCCCTACGCCAATCCGACGACGCCGGACAATTTGCGCAAGATGCAGCCGTCACTGACGGCGGGGGCGGCCCTCATCCTGCCCGACGAGCCGCTCGATGCGATCTGCTATTCCTGCACCTCGGCCTCCGTCGTGATCGGCGATGCCGAAATCGAGGCGGCGGTGCAGGCCGCCAAGCCCGGCGTGCCGGTGGTCACGCCGCCGATGGCCGGCGTGCGCGGCCTGAAGGCGCTGGGCGCCAGGACGGTCAGCATCCTCACCCCTTACACGGTCGAGACCAGCCGGCCGATGGCGACCTATTTCACCGAGCATGGATTCGAGATCGCCAGTTTTACTTGCCTCGGCTTCGAGGATGATCGCGAGATGGCGCGGATTGCGCCGAAATCCTTGGTCGATCTGGCCCGTGATGCGATGGCCTCGCAGGCCGACGCGCTGTTCGTGTCCTGCACGGCGCTGCGGTCGGCGGCGGCAGTTGTCGGCATGGAAGAGGCTATCGGCCGCCCCGTCGTCACCAGCAACCAGGCAACGGCCTGGAATTGCCTGCGCCTTTGCGACGACGACGAGCCGCGCCCTGAATTCGGCCGCCTGATGACGCTGCCGCTGAACTGATTGATGAGCCATGACCGCTTCCCAGATAAGCCTCCCCGATATCCGCGCCGCGCGCGAGCGCATCGCAGGCAAGATCGAGCGTACGCCGACCGTTCCTTCCCGGAGTCTTTCTCAGCACTTGGACGCTCCTGTTTATCTCAAGCTCGAACATCGGCAGACCACCGGCGCCTTCAAGCTGCGCGGTGCCTCGAACGCTATCGCTTCGCTGACAGAAGAGGAGAAGGCGCGTGGCGTCGTCGCCGCCTCGACCGGCAACCACGGTCGGGCGCTTGCCTATGCCGCACAACTGCAAGGCATCCACGCGACGATCTGCATGTCGCGGCTGGTGCCGCAGAACAAGCTCGACGAGATCCGCCGGCTCGGCGCCGAGATCCGCATCGTCGGCAACAGCCAGGACGATGCGCAGCGGGAGGTCGAACGGCTGGTCGCGGAAGACGGGCTGATCATGCTGCCGCCCTTCGACCATCCTGCCATTGTCGCCGGGCAAGGCACGCTCGGGCTGGAGATCATCGAACAGGTTCCTGATGCCGCCCTTGTGCTGGTGCCGCTGTCTGGCGGTGGGCTGGCGGCTGGCGTTGCCGCTGCCGTCAAGGGCGTCAGCCCGGCGACGAAGGTCGTCGGCATCTCGATGGCGCGCGGTGCGGCGATGAAGGCGAGCCTCGACGCCGGGCACCCGGTGCTGGTCGAGGAACTGCCGACGCTGGCGGACTCGCTCGGCGGCGGCATCGGCCTCGACAACCGGCTGACCTTCTCGATGTGTCGTGACCTGCTCGATGATGTGATCCTGCTCAGCGAGGACGAGATCGCCACCGGCATCCGCCATGCCTATGAACAGGAGCGCGAGATCGTCGAAGGCGCCGGCGCGGTCGGCATCGCAGCCGTGCTTGCCGGCAAGGTCAGGGTGAGCGGCCCGACGGTGCTCATTCTGTCCGGCCGCAACATCGACATGGCACTGCACCGCAAGATCATCTGCGGCGAAGCAATTGCGGAGAGCGCAGCATGAGCCGTATGACGATCCTCACCGAAGCTGAATTGCGCAAAATCGTGAAGCTCGATCTTGATGCCGTCGCCTGCGTCGAGAACGCGTTTCGGGCGCTCGCTACCTTGCCGGTGGCGATGCCGTCTATCTTGCGGCTGGACATTCCAGAGCATCGCGGCGAGGTCGACGTCAAGACCGCCTATGTGCCGGGCATCGACGGTTTTGCGATCAAGATCAGCCCAGGTTTCTTCGACAATCCGAAGCTCGGCCTGCCCAGCGTCAACGGCATGATGGTGCTGCTGTCGTCCAAAACCGGATTGATCGAGGCGCTGCTGCTCGACAATGGCTATCTCACCGACATCCGCACCGCCGCCGCCGGTGCGGTCGCCGCCAAACATCTGTCGCGGGCGGACTCCTCCGTCGCCGCGATCTTCGGCGCCGGTGTTCAGGCCGGACTGCAGCTCGAGGCGCTGATGCTGGTGCGGCCGATCACGGAAGCCCGCATCTGGGCAAGGGATGCCGCCAAGGCCGAAGCCGCGGCAGACGCATTGTCCGAAAGACTGGGCATCGCCGTTCACGCCGAGCCCGACGCGGCAAAGGCTGCGGCCGATGCCGACATCATCGTCACCACGACGCCGTCGACCGAGCCGCTGATCAAGCCCGGCTTCGTCTCCGCCGGCCAGCATATCACTGCCATGGGCTCGGATGCCGAGCACAAGAACGAGATCGCGCCGGCGATCCTGCGCATGGCCGATCTCTACGTTGCTGACAGCGCCAAGCAGACGCGGCGCCTGGGCGAACTGCACCATGCCATCGCGGCGGGCGTGATGGCGGCCGATGCCGAGATCACCGAGCTTGGCCATATCATCGCCGGCGAAAGGTATGGCCGGCGCTCGGACAGCGACATCACCATTGCCGATCTGACGGGCACAGGCGTGCAGGACACGGCAATCGCCACGCTCGCCCGCGACCGGGCGCGTGCGGCCAAGACCGGTACGATTTTCGAAAGCTGATGCTGGCCGCAAGGCCCAACAAACGAGGACCAAGAACAATGCAGCCAAATTTGAAATTCTCGCGCGGCGAATATGCGGAGCGCCTCGCCAAGACGCGGAAGGCGATGGAGGCCAAGGGCGTCGATCTGCTGATTGTCAGCGATCCGTCCAACATGGCCTGGCTGACCGGCTATGACGGCTGGTCGTTCTATGTGCACCAGGCCGTCATCGTGCCGCCGTCGGGCGAGCCGGTGTGGTACGGGCGCGGCCAGGACGCCAACGGCGCCAAGCGCACCGCCTATCTCGCGCACGACAACATCGTCGGCTATGCCGACAACTACGTGCAGTCGACCGAGCGCCATCCGATGGATTTTCTGTCCGGCGTGCTTTCCGATCGCGGCTGGGGGAAGCTCCGCATCGGTGTCGAGATGGATAATTACTGGTTCTCCGCCGCTGCCTTCGCATCGCTGCAGAAGCACTTGCCCAATGCCCGCTTCGTCGATGCCACGGCGCTGGTCAACTGGCAGCGCGCGGTGAAGAGCCCGACCGAAATCGATTACATGCGCAAAGCCGCCCGCATCGTCGAAGCGATGCACCAGCGCATCGTCGACAAGATCGAAGTCGGCATGCGCAAATGCGACCTGGTCGCCGAGATCTACGATGCCGGCACGCGCGGCGTCGACGGCGTCGGCGGCGACTATCCGGCGATCGTGCCGCTGCTGCCGTCGGGCGCCGACGCATCGGCGCCGCACCTGACCTGGGACGACCGGCCGATGAAATCGGGCGAGGGTACCTTCTTCGAGATCGCCGGCTGCTACAACCGCTATCACTGCCCGCTGTCGCGCACCGTTTTCCTCGGCAAGCCGACGCAGGAGTTCCTCGACGCCGAAAAGGCGACGCTGGAAGGCATGGAGGCGGGACTTGCCGCCGCCAAGCCCGGCAACACATGCGAGGACATCGCCAACGCCTTCTTCGCGGTGCTGAAGAGATACGGCATCGTCAAGGACAACCGCACCGGCTACCCGATCGGGCTTTCCTATCCGCCTGACTGGGGCGAGCGCACGATGAGCCTGCGTCCGGGCGACCGCACCGAGTTGAAGCCCGGTATGACCTTCCATTTCATGACCGGCTTGTGGCTCGAGACGATGGGCTTGGAAATCACCGAATCCATCCTGATCACCGAGACGGGCGTCGAGTGCCTGGCAAATGTGCCGCGCAAACTGGTGGTGAAGAATTGAGCCCGATGTCCAGCCTTCGCCCGTCACCGATCACGCCGACCGTCGATTTCGAGCGCGACGGGGTTCAGCACGGTTTCCTGCGCCTGCCTTACAGCCGCGACGATTCCGCCTGGGGATCGGTCATGATCCCGATCTGCGTCATCCGCAACGGCAAGGGGCCGAGCGCATTGCTGACCGGCGGCAATCATGGCGACGAGTACGAGGGGCCGCTGGCGCTCTATGACCTCGCCCGTACGCTCGACCCGAAGCAAGTCAGCGGCACGGTCATCATCGTGCCGGCGATGAATTATCCGGCGTTCCGCGCCGGCACCCGCACCTCGCCGATCGACAAGGGCAATCTAAACCGCAGCTTTCCCGGCCGGCCCGACGGCACGGTGACCGAGAAGATCGCCGATTATTTCCAGCGCGAGCTTCTGCCCCGCACCGACATCGCGCTCGATTTCCACTCCGGCGGCAAGACGCTCGACTTCGTGCCGTTCTGCGCTGCCCACATCCGGCCTGACAAGGTGCTGGAAGCGAAGGGGTTCGCGGCGGTCGAAGCGTTCTCCGCGCCTTGGTCGATGAAGATGCTGGAGATCGATGCGGTCGGCATGTTCGACACTGCCGCCGAAGAGATGGGCAAGCTGTTCATCACCACCGAGCTCGGCGGCGGTGGGACTTCGCGCGCCGAAACGGTGCGGATCGCGCGGCGCGGCGTGCTCAACGTGCTGCGCCATGCCGGCATCGTCGCCGGCGCGGTCGAGATGCAGCCAACCCGCTGGCTCGACATGCCGTCCGGCGATTGCTTCTCGTTCGCCGAGGACGACGGGATGATCGAAACGATGATCGATCTCGGCGAGCCGGTGGTAGAAAACCAGGTGATGGCACGCATCCATTCCATAGGCCGCACCGGCGGCGCTCCGCAGGAGATCCGGGCCAAAATGTCCGGTCTGTTGGCCGCGCGGCATTTTCCGGGGCTGGTCAAGGCCGGCGACTGCGCTGCCGTGGTCGCCGTGCTGGTCGATTGAGGGCTAGAGCGGGATGCGTTCAACGGCCATCCCGCTCTATCTGTTTGTTTAGCCGCATTTCTGCGACGCCAAGTGATTCACTTGGCTGCAAAATGCTCTAGGAAGCCGATGTCGGGACCGGCTCGGCCTTGCCTTTGGGGCGATCGCCGATGGCAAAGACGGCGCTCGCCTCGCTGACGATCGAGACATGATCCTTGGCGGCTATTCCGGCGGCCGTACTGTCGCCGCGCATGATTGCGGTGACGATGGCGTCATGCTCCTGCCACGACTGGGCCAGCCGGCCGGGCAGCATGAATTGCGCGCGCCGGAACGGCGCCAGGCGGCCGCGCGTCATGACGGTCAGTTCATAAATGTGCTTGCTGTGGGCGCCGCGATAGAGCCGGGTGTGGAATTGGGTGTTGAAAAGCTCATACTCTTCTTCGGCTCCGAGCTGCACCAAGCGCGCCGAGGCCTGGTGCTCGGCCTCCAGCGTGTGGCGCTCGCCCGCCGTCATGCGCTCGGCCGAGAAGCGCGCGCAGATCGCTTCAAGCTCGGCCATGCTCTCGAACATCGAGGCGAGGTGCTCCTGCGTCACCACGGCGACGGTGGCGCCGCGGTTCGGCCGCCTTTCGACCAGTCCCATAGCACTGAGCCGGCTTAGCGCTTCCCTGATCGGCGTGCGTGAAACGTCGAAGCGGGCGGCGAGCGAGGCTTCGTCGAGTTTTTCGCCGGGACGCAGGAAACCGGTGACGATCCGGTCGCTGATCGCCCTCACCATCTGATCGACGGTCGTGCCCGACCTGATCAAATTGCGCTTTCCCGACACGTCTCCTCCGTCCAGTCTTTTCGCTAGAGCCGTGAGCCACTCACCGGCTTCGATTCCTCGCTGCTCTGTATGCCTATGTTTTAGCCTTCATGTCAAATTGACGACTTTGGAGGCAAAAAGTGTATGCAATTGCTCTGGCTTTGTGCAGTCCACATCCATGCACTCATTGATATTGCTGAATAAATCCAATTTCTGAAACTGGCACGCTGATTGCATACACTTCTCTCATTGAGGTGTTAACCGGCCCCAAAAGGCCCCATAGAGGGAGCATTCAATGTCCGAGAGATTCATGCTTAGCCGTCGCGAGCTGCTCAAGACGTCCGCCGTCGGAGCGGCGCTCGGCCTTGCGTCCGCATCGTTTCCGATCAGCAGGGCCTTCGCCGCGACGGCCACCGTCGGCTTCATCTATGTCGGGCCAAAGGACGATTACGGCTATAACCAGGCGCATGCCGAAGGCGCCGCCACGCTGAAGAGGATTGAAGGCATTTCCGTGGTCGAAGAGGAGAACGTGCCTGAGACCGTCGACGTCCAGAAGACGATGGAATCGATGATCAATCTCGACGGTGCGTCGCTGATCTTCCCGACCTCGTTCGGCTATTTCGATCCGCACATGCTGGCCATGTGCGCGAAATTCCCCGACGTGCAGTTCCGCCATTGCGGAGGCATGTGGAGCAAGGACAAGCATCCGATGAATGCCGGCTCCTATTTCGGCTATATCGGCATGGGCCAGTATCTGAACGGCGTCGTCGCCGGCCACACCAGCAAGACCAAGAAGCTCGGCTTCGTCGCGGCAAAGCCGATCCCGCAGGTGCTGCTCAACATCAATTCCTTCCTGCTCGGCGCGCGCTCGGTCGACCCGACCATCACCTGCCAGGTGATCTTCACCGGCGAGTGGTCGCTGGCGGTCAAGGAGGCGGAGGCCGCCAATGCGCTGGTCGACCAGGGTGCCGACGTCATCACCTGTCATGTCGACAGCCCCAAGGTGGTGGTCGAGACGGCGGCCGGGCGTGGCGCCTTCGTCTGCGGCTATCATGCCAACCAGAGCCCGCTGGCGCCGGAAAAATACCTGACCGGCGCGGAATGGAACTGGGCCAAGGTCTACAAGATGTTCGTCGACGATCTGGTGGCCGGCACGCCGCTGCCCAATTTCACGCGCGGCGGCCTGGCCGACGGCTTCGTCAAGATGAGCCCGCTCGGCCCCGCCGTCGGTGACGCCGCCCGCAAGCAGTTCGACGGCACGCTGGCCGAAATGATGAAAGGCGGATTTTCCGTCATCAAGGGTCCGCTGAAGAGCAACAAGGGCGTCGTCGTCGCGACCGAGGGCCAAGCCTTCGTCGAGACCGCGCTCGAACTCGAAAGCATGGACTACCTGGTCGAGGGCGTCGTCGGTTCGACCGCCTGAACCGGATCGGAGACGGGGCTATGGCAGACACGGTCGGCACTGCGGGCGCACCGGCGCTGTTTGGCGCCAGGAATTATCCGGCGGCGCTCGAATGGGCGGCGCGGCGGGCGGAAGCCTTCGTCATACCGCTCGCGGCGCTGATCGTCGGCATGGCGCTGTTCAGCGTGTTCATCGCGCTGGTCGGCAAATCGCCGGTGCAACTCTTCGAGACGATGTGGCGTGGCGGCTTCGGCTCGTGGTTCTCGATCCAGAACTCGCTGTCGCGGGCAGCACCGCTTTTATTGGCAGCGCTCTGCGTGGCGCTGCCGGCACGACTTGGCCTTGTCGTCATCGGCGGCGAAGGCGCGATCGTGCTGGGCGGTGTTGCCGCCGCCGCCATCGGCGTGGCAGTGAATGGCGCGCCGGCTTTTCTGGTCATCCTGCTGATGGGCGCGGCGGGCGTGGTCGCCGGCGGCATCTGGGTCGGTGCCGTCGGCGCACTCCGCCACTACCGCGCCGTCAACGAAACCATCTCCAGCCTGCTGATGGCCTATATCGCCATCGCGGTGATGAACCATCTGGTCGAAGGGCCGCTGCGCGATCCGGCCTCGCTCAACAAACCCTCGACCGAGCCGCTGGCGGATGCCTACCGCATCGGCAACATTCCAGGCATGGACGTGCACTGGGGCCTTATGCTCGGTATCGTCGCCTGCGTCCTGTCCTGGCTGCTGATCGAAAAGACGCGCTGGGGATTTGCCGCCCGCATTGCCGGCGGCAATGTCAGGGCGGCCCAGGTGCAGGGGCTTGCCGTCGGGCCGCTGATCGTCGGCTTCACCGGGCTCGCCGGCGGCTTTGCCGGGCTGGCCGGCATGCTGGAGGTCGGCGCCGCGCAAGGCAGCGCCAACGCCTCGCTCGCCGCCGGCTATGGTTATACCGGCATCCTCGTCGCCTTCCTCGCCCGCCACAATCCGCTCGCCATCATCCCGGTCGCTTTCCTGCTCGGCGGCATCGGCGCTTCCGGCGGGCTGATCCAGCGCCGCATGGACCTGCCCGACGCCACCGTGCTGGTGCTGCAAGGCATGCTCTTCGTCGTCATCCTGTTCAGTGAAACTTTTTACGGCCGCTTCAAGGTCTTCAATCCCGATCTGTGGAAGAGGGGCTCCTGATGGACGCGACCGAGATCGGCCTGTGGGGCGTGCCGCTCGCCATTCTCGGCGGCGCCATCCGCGTTTCGACGCCCTTCGTCTTCGTCTCGCTTGGCGAAGCCATCACCGAGCGCTCCGGCCGCATCAATCTCGGCCTCGAAGGCACGCTGGTCTTCGGTGCCATGACCGCCTACGCCGTCGCGGTGATGACCGGCTCGCCATGGCTCGGCCTGTTGGCCGCCGCAGGTGCCGGTCTTTGCTTCGGCTTGTTCCACGGCTGGATCTGCAAATTCCGCGGGGTGAACGACATCGCCATCGGTATCGCGCTGATGCTGTTCGGCTCCGGTCTCGCCTTCTTCTTCGGCAAGCCGTTCATCCAGCCCTCGGCACCAGACCTGCCGGCCATCGCCTTCGGTGGCTGGTCGGATATTCCGCAGGTGCAGGCGGCGCTCAACGTCAACATCCTGTTCCTGATCGGTGCGGCACTTGCCGTGTTCCTGTGGTGGGCCTTCCGCAACACGCGTGCCGGCCTGATCGTGCGCGTCGTCGGCGACAGCTCCGATGCGGCGCGCGCCATGGGCCTCAATCCCAACACCGTGCGCCTGCTTGCGACAGGTGTCGGCGGTGCGCTCGCCGGCATCGGCGGCGCCTATCTGTCGCTCTACTATCCCGGCAGCTGGACCGAACGCATCTCGTCGGGGCAGGGGCTGATGGCGGTGGCGCTGGTCATCTTCGCGCGCTGGAATCCGCTCGGCTGCTTTGCCGCGGCACTATTGTTCGGCGGTGCGGGCGCGCTGGGCCCGGCACTGCAATCGGTCGGGGTGACGCAGGGCTACTATCTCTTCTACGCCGCGCCTTACATCCTCACGCTCATCATCATGATCGCCACCTCGTCGCCGAGCCGCTCGCTTGCCGGCGCGCCGGGCGAATTGTCGATCACCAAATAACTGGAGTTTTTCCGATGAACGCCAGAGCCGAGATCACCCAGCGCTACATCGATGCCGATCCCTATCCATGGCCCTATAATGGCGAGCTGCGGCCAGACAATACGGCGCTGATCATCATCGACATGCAGACCGATTTCTGCGGGCCGGGCGGCTATGTCGATCATATGGGCTACGATCTTTCGCTGGTGCGGGCGCCGATCGAGCCGATCAAGTCGGTGCTCGCAGCCATGCGGGCCAAGGGCTACACCATCATCCACACGCGCGAGGGCCACCGGCCCGATCTCGCCGACCTGCCGGCCAACAAGCGCTGGCGCTCGCGCCGCATCAATGCCGGCATCGGCGACCCCGGACCATGCGGGCGCATCCTGGTGCGCGGCGAACCCGGCTGGGACATCATCCCCGACCTCTATCCGGCGGTGGGCGAACCGATCATCGACAAGCCGGGCAAGGGCTCGTTCTGCGCCACCGACCTCGAACTGATCCTGCACCAGCGCGGCATCGAAAACATCGTGCTGACCGGCATCACCACCGATGTCTGCGTCCACACGACGATGCGCGAGGCCAACGATCGCGGCTTCGAATGCGTGATGCTGGAGGATTGCTGCGGCGCGACCGATTACGGCAACCATCTTGCCGCGATCAAGATGATCAAGATGCAGGGCGGCGTGTTCGGCGCGGTGTCGAACTCGGCATCCTTCGTCGCGCAGCTGCCGTGAGGACACGATCTTGAGCGGAGCCAAGAAAGCCGTCGGCGTCGAGACCATCGGCATGACCATGCGCTTCGGCGCCTTCACCGCGCTGGACGACGTCTCGATAAAGGTGCCGGCGGGATCGTTCCATGCGCTGCTCGGCGAAAACGGCGCCGGCAAGTCGACGCTGGTCAAATGCATGATGGGTTTTTATCACCCGACCGCCGGCGACATGCTGGTCGAAGGCCGCGAGGTCGCGATCGCCAGTCCCAAGGACGCTTCGGCGCTAGGGCTCGGCATGGTCTATCAGCATTTCACGCTCGTCCCGTCGCTGACCGGCGCGGAGAATCTGGTTATTTCGCGTGAGAAGGTGCCCGGGGTCATCGACTGGCGCAAAGAGCGCGCCGCACTTGCGCAATTCATGCAGCGTATGCCGTTCAAGCTGCCGCTCGACGTCAAGGTGGCCGAACTCGCGGCCGGCGAGAAGCAGAAGCTCGAAATCATCAAGCAGCTCTATCTCGGCCGCAGTTTCCTGGTGCTCGACGAGCCGACCTCGGTGCTCACTCCCGGCGAAGCGCAGGAGGTGCTTGGGCTGGTGCGCGACATGACAAGGAGCGGCGACCTTACGGTGCTGATGATCTCGCATAAATTCCACGAGGTGACGGCGTTTGCCGACGACATCACAGTGCTGCGCAAGGGCAGACTGACCGGAACCGGGAAGGTCTCCGACCTTTCCCACAAGCAGATGGCGGCGATGATGATCGGCGACCAGCCGATTTCAGCGCTCGACAGTCGTGCTCCGGTGCCGGCTGGAGCCCGGCAGGTGCTTACGGTGAAGTCGCTAAAGGCGCCCGACCGCACCGGCTTGAAAACCATCGACATCGGCGAACTCGATGTTAAGTCCGGCGAGATCGTCGGCGTTGCCGGCATTTCCGGCAACGGCCAGAAGGAGTTTCTCGAAGTCCTTGCCGGACAGCGGGCGCGCAATGCCGGCGACATTCTGGTGAAGGGCTCGCCCTATGGCGCCAGCCGCAGCGAGGCGCGCACGCTCAATGTCCGCTTCATTCCGGAGGAACCGTTGCGCAATGCCTGCGCACCGAAGATGACGGTCGCGGAAAACATGGCCTTCCGGACCTTCGACCTCGACGAGGCCGGCAAGCCGGTCAGCTGGATCAGGATGAGCGCGATCAGGGACTACGCGGCGCGTCTGGTTGAACAGTTCAAGGTCAAGACCGCCTCGCTCGCTTCGCCGATTTCGTCGCTGTCGGGCGGCAATGTGCAGCGCGCGGTGCTGGCGCGCGAGCTGACCGGCGAAGTCGATCTTCTGATCGTCTCCAACCCGTGTTTCGGCCTCGACTTCTCCGCCGTGGCCGAAATCCGCGCCCGTATCATGAAGGCGCGCAATGCCGGCGCCGCGGTGCTTCTGATGTCGGAGGACCTCGACGAACTGCTTGAACTTTCGGACCGCATCTTCGTCATGTCCGACGGTGCGCTGGTCTACGAGACGCCGATCGCGCAGGCGAGCGTGCAGACGATTGGCGAGCACATGGCGGGACATCATTGATGGCGGAGATCGAGGCGCTGCCGTTTCCGTTTGCCTTCAAGCCTGAGACGATGGCGCTGGTCGTCATCGACATGCAGCGCGATTTCGCCGAGCCGGGCGGCTTCGGCGCCAGCCTCGGCAACGACGTCAGCCGGGTCACGGCGATTGTGCCGACGGTGAAGAGGCTGATCGAGGGGTTCCGCACCGCCGGCCTGCCGGTGATCCACACGATGGAGTGCCACAAGGCAGACCTTTCGGATCTGCCGCCGGCCAAGCGCAACCGCGGCAACCCATCGATACGGATCGGCGACGTCGGGCCGATGGGTCGCCTGCTGATCGTGGGCGAGCCGGGAACGGCGATCCTCGATGAACTTGCGCCACTGCCTGGCGAGATCGTCATCGAAAAACCCGGCAAGGGCGCATTCTATGCCACCACCTTCGGCGACGACCTAAAGCGGCTCGGCGCACAGCAATTGGTCTTTGCCGGAGTGACGACGGAGGTCTGCGTGCAGACGACGATGCGCGAGGCCAACGACCGCGGCTATGATTGCCTGCTCGCCGACGATGCGACGGAGAGCTATTTTCCCGAGTTCAAGGCGGCAGCGCTGGCCATGATCAGGGCGCAGGGCGCCATCGTCGGCTGGACCGCAACGACCGATCAGGTGCTCGAGGGAATTTCCAATGCCTAACATTGCATACCGGGCTCTCATTCAAGGGGGCTGGCGCGACCTGCCGTTCGAGCATTTCCGCGATGGCATTACGGTGCATTGGCTGCTCAAGGGCGGACCGACGGAACCGTCGGTGGCGATCCTGAACTACCGGGCGGGCGCCGGCGTGCCGCGTCATCGCCATGCCGGGCTGGAAACGATCATCGTGCTGGAAGGCACACAGAGCGACGAGAACGGCGATTATGCCGCGGGCAGCGTGATCCTGAACCCGGTCGGAACCGAGCATTCGGTGTGGACAAAAGACGGCTGCGTCGTACTCATCCAGTGGAACCTGCCGGTAGTCATTCTGGACGAGGCCAAATGAGCGACATCCGCTTCGATATAGCGAGCTTGCACGCCGCCTATCAGGCCGGCGCCGCCGTCGGCGAGGTGATCGATACGATCCATGCGCGGCTCGCGACAGCCGACGATCCGGGCATCTTCATTCATCTGGCGAGCAGGGCGGAGATGCTTGCCGAAGCAGAAAAGCTCGGCCCGTTCGACCCCGTGTCAAAGCCGCTGTGGGGCGTACCATTCGCGGTCAAGGACAACATCGATGTCGCCGGCATGCCGACGACGGCAGCATGTGCGGAATATGCCTACTTGCCGGTAAGAGACGCCAACGTCGTCGCACGCCTCAAGGCCGCCGGCGCGCTGGTCGTCGGCAAGAGCAATCTCGACCAGTTCGCCACCGGCCTCGTCGGCGTGCGCACGCCCTATCCGATCCCGAGGAACGCGATTGATCCAAAACTGGTGCCAGGCGGCTCGTCTTGCGGCTCGGCCGTGGCGACGGCACGCGGCATCGTCTCGTTCGCGCTCGGCACCGACACCGCCGGCTCGGGGCGCATACCCGCCGGCCTCAACAACATTATCGGGCTGAAGCCGAGCGTCGGCGCGCTGTCGGCCGCCGGCGTCGTGCCGGCCTGCCGGACACTAGACTGCGTCTCGGTGTTCGCGCTCACCGTCGACGACGCCTACAGGGTGTTCGAGATCGCGGCGGCAAAGGACAACGCCGATCCCTATTCGCGCGACTTCGCCATTCAGGCCCTTGCCGCGCGCCCGCCGGTGCTGACGGTCGGCGTGCCGGCCGGGGCCGACTGGACGTTCTTCGGCGACCAGGCGATGCAGGCGGGCTTCGAGGCCGCTCTTGCCGCGCTGGAAGAGCTGGGCTGCAGGCTGGTCGAAATCCCGTTCGGCGATTTCTACGCCACCGCCAATCTGCTTTACGAGGGCGCCTGGGTGGCGGAGCGTTACGCCGCGATCAAGGACTTCATGGAAGCCAACGAGGCGGCCATGCATCCGGTGACGCGGCAGATCATCGGCGGTGCGCGAAAACTTTCCGCCGCGGACGCCTTCAACGGGCTCTATGCCTTGCAAGGCTACAAGGCCAGGCTTGCGCCGGTCATCGCCTCGGTCGACCTATTCTGTGTGCCGACCGCGCCGACCCACTACACAGTCGAGGCGGTTCTCGCCGATCCGATCGTCACCAACAGCCGGCTCGGCACCTACACCAACTTCGTCAATCTGCTCGACATGTGCGGCATCGCCGTGCCGACCGGAACACGCAGCGACGGTTTGCCGATGAGCGTCACCTTGCTTGCCGCGGCGGGCAAGGACCATCTGACGGCGTCGCTTGCGCAGGATGTCCATGCGGCAAGCGGCCTTGCGCTGGGCGCTACAGGCTGGCCGCTGCCGCCGCGTGGCGATGTTCGCGTCGACGTGGACGAGGGCACGATCGAGCTGGCCGTGGTCGGCGCGCATCTATCGGGGATGGCGCTGAACGGCCAGTTGCAGCAGCTCGGCGCGATTTTCGCCCGGGGGGCAAGAACGGCGCCGCTCTACCGGCTTTACGCGCTTGCCGGCCAGTCGGTGCCGCGACCGGGGCTCGAACGGATCTGCAATGGCAAGGGGGCAGCGATCGAGGTCGAAGTCTGGCGGCTCTCGCCACAAGCGTTCGGGCGCTTCGTCGCCGCGATCCCGCCGCCGCTCGGCATCGGGACGCTTCTGCTTGATGACGGAACTTCGCCGAAAGGCTTCCTCGTCGAAAGTGCCGGCCTCACCGATGCAAAGGAGATTTCGCATTTCGGCGGCTGGCGCAATTTCATGGCGGGTCAGCTGCAGCGGAGCTGACGCTATCACTCGACCTTTTGCCGGAATTTCGAATGCAGCTCGAGCAATCCTGCAAGATGAGATGCAGGAGGTGCTCCGCCGGCAATTTAGTGGGATCGGCTTCCGCGAGTGATGGTCGCTTGCCAAGCAGGCTGCCACCGCCCATCGCCAGGCCGGAACCCATTCTCATGTCGTCGGTGATGCGCGGCGGCGCCCGCTCGGCGTCGGAGGCCAAGGCGCTGGCCAGCGTCCCGATGTGGCGAGCCAGCTCTTCGAACTCCGCGCGGGCGGGGTCGATATCCGGCTTGGCGCCTGAAGGCGCGCCCAATGTCGCGCTGGGGAATTCGGCAATCAGGGCACGGCCGGTGCGGGCGCGGATGGTCTCGGCCGCCGCCTTGAAGGCTGCGGCGTCGTACGCCTGCTTGCCGTCGAACATCCCAGCGATCGCCTTTGCCGCCGCGGCCATTTCCTTCATCGAGGCCTGGCGAGCCTCGATGACCGCATCACGACCCGAATGGGCGGCGGCGAGCACGACAGAGACGCAGGCAAGCGACAGGACCGCTATGATAGCTGCTCGTCTCATCGTTGGCACATAAGGAGCTAGAGAATTCTTGTGACCAGACTGTCCAGTCGGGAGTTCTCGCGATAGGCCAATCGGACCACAACGGCACCTAAGACGCCAGTGATGGCACCGCCTATCACGTCGGTGAGATAGTGGGTGCCGATATAAATTCTCGACCAGCAGATCAGCAATGCCATGATGGAGAGGGCCAGCGTCCGGCGCGGCAGACCTTGCATTGCAAGAGCCGCAACAACCGCAAAGCTGGCTGTCGCGTGGTCGGAGGGAAACGACCAGTCGGCGCTGGGCGCAATCAGCAGATGCGTCACGCCGGCATCGTAGGGCCGCAGCCGGTGGACGAATAGCAAAATGAACTGATTGATCGCCAGACCGAGCAGGAACGCCAAGCCGGCGGACAAGGCAGCATGGCGCACATGGTAGCGGTCGGCCTTTGCCCACCATTGCAGGGCAACAGCCAGCACCATCAGCGGAACGCCGATTTGTGAGACGGCGATCATTGCCTTATCAAGAAAAGGGCTGATCCCGGCTGCCGCGTTGATCCAGTGGGTTAGGGCTGCATCCATCGTTTCTCGTTTCCGCTGTTGTCGATCGCAAGGTGAATTTTGTGAAAGCAGTAGACGAACGCCGCATCCATCAGATTTTCGAGCTCAGCATCTGGCTTAAAGGGGCGCATGCCCTGATCGAATGCGTGGGCGGGATCCTGCTTTATGTCGTCACCACCGACGCCATTGCCTCCTGGGTCAATACATTCACCCAAGAGGAATTGATCGAAGATCCGAACGATTTCATAGCTGGCTATCTGTCGCAGATGGCAAGCCACTTTTCCGTCGCCAGCAAGGAGTTTTATGCCTTCTACCTGCTTAGCCACGGCCTGATAAAACTGCTGCTCGTTGTCGGGCTTTTGAGAGGCAAGCTGTGGTCGTATCCGGCATCGCTTGCGGCGCTGGGCGCATTTATGTTCTATCAAGTCTACCGCTACTCCTACACCCATTCGTTCGGCCTGCTTGTCCTGACCGTATTCGATGCTGTCGTCATGGTGCTGATCTGGCATGAATGGAAGGTCGTGCGGCAGCACAAGCCGGCATGACAGCGAAGTTCGCACGTCAGCCGCTCCGATTTTCAATCCACCTCACTGGGCGACGCCTTGTCCTGCCAGCTCGTCGATGATCGGGCAATCCGGCCGCTCGTCGCCGTGGCAGTGACTGACCAGATGGTGGAGCAAGCCGCGCAATCCGACCAGTTCGGCGATCTTCCTGTCGATCTCCACCAGCTTGGCTTTCGCGATCGCCTTCACGTCGGCGCTGTCACGTTCCCTGTCCTGGTACAGCGAGAGCAACTGGCGGCATTCGTCGACCGAAAACCCCAGGCTTCGCGAGCGCTGCAGGAAGCGCAGCCGGTGAATATCGGCCGTCGAGTAATCGCGATAGCCATTGTCTGTCCGGGCCGGATGCAAGAGCCCGATGTCCTCGTAATAACGGATCGTCTTGGACGGCAGGCCGGATTTTTCGGATGCGATACCGATGTTCATGGCGGAAATCTCCTTTGTCAGAGGAAATAGACCTTCCAGTAGATGGAAGGTCAACATGATGTGGCGATTTTGGATGCCCGACGCAACCGCCCACCGGCTCCAACCGTTTGCCTGCCAACAGCACGTGCTGAACCTTCGGGAAGAAATCAGTTTTCGGAAACGTTTATCGAACAGCTCAATCCGGTGTTCGACATCGGTGTCAATAACCAAAGACCCTCCGGCGGCACACCGTGCATACGCCGAGGAGACAGAATATGTCCGTCAAAGCCTATATCAACCGGATCGCGACAGCGGTGCCGGAGCACGAGGTTCATCAATTCTACCTGCGTTTTGCGGCCTCGATGCTCGCGGCCGATCGCCGGAGGATCTTCGAACGCATGGCCGATCTTGCCGGCATCGAGCACCGCTATTCCTGCTTTGCGCCGGCGTCCGACCCCGAGGGACCGTCCGCCGACCTAGCGGGGACGTTCATCCGCGGTGCGTTTCCCGGAACGGCGATGAGAATGGCAATGTTCGACGATGCAGCACCTGTTCTGGCGCAAAAGGGCATCGACGGATTGCAGCTTGGCGACGACGCCTCCCGCATCACCCATTTGATCGTCACCACCTGCACCGGTTTTTCGGCGCCGGGCATCGATCTCGAACTGGTTGCCCGGTGTGGGCTGCCGGATAGTGTCGAACGCACGATGATCGGGTTCATGGGTTGCTACGCGGCAATCAACGGCCTCAAGCTGGCCCACCACATCGTCCGCTCCGACCCACAGGCCAAGGTCCTGCTGGTCAATATCGAGCTCTGCACGATGCATCTGCGCGAAACCACTGAACTCGAAAAACTGCTGTCGTTCTGCCTTTGGGGTGACGGCTGCGCGGCCGCGCTCGTGACCGCCGAGCCGGCCGGCATCGAGCTCGATAGCTTTCACTGTCTGGTGGCGAGGGAGCGGCGGGAGCTGATGCGCTGGAACATTCGCGACCACGGCTTCGAAATGGTTCTTTCCGGCCAGGTTCCGGCAGCCATTCATGAAGCGTTGCGGAGCAACCAGGCCGCCATCCTCGGCGGTCGATCGGCGGAAGACATCGACCTTTGGGCCGTGCACCCGGGTGGACGTTCGGTTCTCGACGCCGTCGAAAGGGCCCTGAAACTGGTGTCCACCGCGCTGGACCCATCGCGCGAGGTGTTGCGCCGGTATGGGAACATGTCGTCCGCGACCGTCATGTTCGTGATGAAGGAGATGTTGAAGGCGCCACCCGGCCTGCTCGGCTGCGGCATGTCGTTCGGACCAGGATTGACGGCGGAAACCATGCTCTTTCGAACGGTGTCATGAGCGGCCTGGAGCGTCGGCAGCTTGCGCCGGAAATCCTCGACGGACTTGCTGCCGACGATCCGCGAGCGCTTGTCGCGCGCCGCGACCTTCGTCGCATCAATATGCTGATGTTTCAGGCGCCGATCATGACGTCGTTGCTCAGGAGGTTCGTGCCAAAACCGCCACGCCGCATCCTGGAGATCGGCGCCGGCGATGGCTCCTTCATGCTGGCGGTGGCGCGGCGCATGGCCAGGCATTGGCCCGGGGTCGAACTGGTAATGCTCGACCGCGTCGACCTTGTCACGGCGCAACTGCGCGGTGATTTCGACAGGCTGGGATGGAAGGCCGAAGGCGTCACCGCCGATATCTTCGATTGGGCAGGAAAGATCGAGGGCGTGCGGTTCGACGCCATGACCGTCAATCTGTTTCTGCATCATCTCGACGATGCGCAGCTCGTGCGTCTGTTTTCGCTGATCAGGCCGAAAGCCCCGTTGCTCATCGCGACAGAGCCGCTGCGGGCGAAACTGGCGCTGGCCGCGACCCGTCTTCTCCCGGCAATCGGCGCCAACAACGTCACACGAAACGACGCGGCGCAGAGCGTGCGTGCCGGCTTTCGCGGCAGCGAGCTTTCCGGCCTCTGGCTTGCGGCCAACGGCAGACCGGTCGAGGAACGGCGCGCTGGCCCGTTTTCCCACATCTTCGTCGGCGCCAGCGCCAGTGACGAGCCATGACGAAATTGTCGACCCATGATGCGATCATCATAGGCGCCGGCCCGGCGGGCACATCTGTCGCGCTCACGCTGGCCCGGCGCGGATGGGCCGCGGCCATTGTGGAAAAGGCCGCATTTCCGCGCCGCAAGGTCTGCGGCGAATACATCTCGGCAAGCAATCTTGCGCTTCTCGACCAGCTGGAGATCGGCGATGCCTGGCGTGCCAATGCCGGCCCCGAAATCCGCCGCGTCGGTTTGTTTTCCGGCGAGACCTGCGTCGAGGCGGCAATGCCTGGTGCAGGAGCTGGGTCTCGTGCGAAACACGGCTTCGGCCGGGCGCTTGGCCGGGACATTCTCGACTCTCTGCTTCTACAGGCGGCGCGATCGGCGGGCGTCGAAATCTTCCAGCCCTGCCGCGCCGTCGCCATCGACCGGGATGGTGAGATGCAACGTGTACGAGTTCAGGCCGGGGATGAAGCGGTGATGTTGCGTGCGCCGGTGATTGTCGCCGCACACGGCTCCTGGGAGCCGGGACCATTACCCAGCCAGCTCGCAAAGACCAATCGGCCGTCGGACTTGCTCGGCTTCAAGGCGCATTTCACCGGGTCGTCGCTCGCACCGGATTTGATGCCTCTGCTGGCTTTTCCCGGCGGCTATGGCGGCATGGTCTCGGCGGATCATGGACGGTTGTCGATCTCGTGCTGCATTCGCCGCGATGTGCTCGCGCGGCTGCGTAAACAACATGATCCCGAATACCTGGGCCATGTGTCGGCCGCCGATGTCGTCTCACGCCATGTCATGAATTCATGCCGGGGCGTGCGAGGCGCCCTGGAACCGGCGCACCTCGACGGCCCGTGGCTTGCCGCGGGTCCGATCCGGCCGGGAATTCGCTCCTGCTACGAACAGGACATCTTCCGGGTCGGCAATGCAGCCGGAGAGTCTCATCCCGTTATCGCCGAGGGCATCTCGATGGCGCTTCAGTCCGGCTGGCTGCTGGCTAGCGAACTCGCATCCGCGCCAAGTGGCCAAGCGGGGCGCGAGGCCGCCGCCAGACGCTACGAGGCGGCCTGGAAAAGACTGTTTTCGACCCGGGTCTACGCTGCCGCTGCTATTGCCGGAATTGCCCTTCGCCCCGGCAGCGCCACCGCGATGGCGGCGATCGTCCGGAATTTCCCGCAGGCGCTGACATTGGGCGCGCAACTGAGCGGCAAGACCAAGCCGGTTCCCGGCTTTGCCTGACGAGCGGCGCGCATGAGGGCACGCCCAAAACAGGGTGACCATCCTGTTTTGGCTCGCAGGTGTTTTGGTGACAGACGTGCCATGTTCGGCCTAGGCTGGCCTCAAAGCCTGCGAGATCGAGACGGTCGAGGAACGGGACGCCCAGCAATAACATTAACGCCATCACATCGGGGCAGACTATGCAGCAAGCCATTACGTCGGACGGCCTTCGCCGGGTGGTGCTTGTCGTCGCGCTGCTGAACCTCGGTTACTTCGGCATCGAATTCGCCGTGGCGCTGGCGATCGGCTCGGTGTCGCTGTTCGCCGACAGCGTCGATTTTCTGGAAGATGCCTCGGTCAATCTCCTGATACTGCTCGCCATGGGCTGGTCGCTGCGTGCCCGCTCGCGGGTCGGCATGGCGCTGGCGCTTATCCTTCTGGTGCCCGGCCTGGCGACGCTGTGGACCGCGTGGGAAAAGTTCAACATGCCGGTGCCGCCGCAGCCGGCAGCGCTGACGCTGGCGGGGTTGGGCGCCTTGGCGGTCAACCTGTCGTGCGCCTACATGCTGGCGCGCTACCGCCGTCACAGCGGCAGTCTTACCAGGGCGGCATTCCTTTCGGCCCGCAACGACGCCGTCGCCAACATCGCGATCATACTGGCCGGGTTGATAACTGCCTTCCTATGGCGCTCGGCATGGCCGGATTTGATCGTCGGCCTCGGAATTGCGGCGCTGAACGCAGACGCGGCGCGCGAGGTCTGGGAGGCAGCGCGGGAGGAGCACCGAGCCGGTTCGTGAAGCCCAAACGCCCAGCGCGCTGCCGGATTGCCAATCCGCCAATGCGGGCCCCTATACCGGCCAGCAGTCAGCCAGAAACTTGCGCGATCTCTAATATAATCGCACCCTTTCAAAGCGGTCGGAGGGAGAACCGCTCATACGTAAAAATCGGGCGGAAAAACCATGAACAGCATGAGCCTCACCACACTTGGACGAAGTCGACCGGGTCGAAGCGGTGAAACGATGAACCGCTCTAGGCCACGCACGTCATCAAAAGGCCCGCGCTCCGAAAAGGACGCGGGCCGGTTTTCGTCGGCATGCGCTAGGCAGGTATCAAGACGGCGATGCGGTGGATGCCGACCACCTTGCTGGTGTTGGCTGCCGCGTCGGTCTTGCCCTTGGAGCAGGTATATACGTCACCTTCCTTGAGCTTGAATTCCTTGTCGGCTTTCTTGATCGTGAATTCACCGGCGGCAATGGTGCACACCATGTCGTTGTCCATCACCATTGCAGGGGCGGCTGCTCCCGGCTGGAAGACCACATCGACAATTGAGATGCTCTTATAGGCGGGGATGTCGGAATTGCCGGTGCCGACCTCGACCACCCTGACGCCGGGGGCTATCTCCTTGCCTTCCTTCGGGCCGTATTTCTTGACCTTTGCAGCAGCCGCCAGCGTGAACAAAGGCGTTACCGCTGCCGCCGTCACGCCGAGCGCAATTGCAGACCTGCGATTTAGGGTTTTCATGGCATCCTCCCATTATATTGGCCACGCACCAATGCGCATGACCACAATACATTAGCACATATGCAGGTAATTGCAGCACGGCGTTTCGGAGCTTCCGGGAGCGAACCGCCTCCCGGTCGAATGCGACCGAATAGCAAACAATTCCATGCTATGCTGACGAGCCATCAAACGGACGGCGGGGATAGCAATGTTGGAAACGGACAAGGTATTCGCCGGCTCAATTCCGGAAAACTACGACCGCTATATGGTGCCGTTAATTTTCGAGCCGTTCGCCGCAGATCTTGCACGACGGGCAGCGTCCTTGTCGCCAAGCGCCGTTTTGGAAACCGCCGCGGGCACCGGCGTTGTCACCCGCGCATTGGCGCCAAAACTGTCGCCCGGTGCAAGCTATGTCGTAACCGACCTCAACCAGCCGATGCTCGACTACGCTGCTTCGCGGCAAGCTCCCGACGATCGCATCAAATGGCGTCAGGCGGATGCTCTGGCGCTACCGTTTGAAAATGCGGCCTTCGATCTCGTTTGTTGTTAGTTCGGCGCGATGTTCTTTCCCAACCGCTCATCTGCCTACCGCGAAGCCCGGCGAGTCCTGAAGCCCGGAGGACATTTTCTATTCAGCGTATGGGATCGCATCGAGGAGAACGTGTTTGCCGACGATGTGACGAACGCTCTCGCAAGGATTTTTCCGAACGATCCGCCGCGCTTTCTGGCACGCACGCCGCATGGCTACCACGATACGGCACTGATCCGTAGCGAGGTGGAGGACGCAGGTTTTTCCGGTGTGGTGATCGAGACGAGAGCCGAACAAAGCCGTGCCTCCTCGCCCCGCGTTCCGGCCGTTGCTTATTGCCAGGGCACTCTCCTTCGCAATGAAATCGAGACCAGAGAGGCGGGAAAACTGGACGCTGCAACCGACTACGCCGCAGCCGCCATTGCAGACAGGCATGGCAGCGGCGAGGTTGCTGCCAAAATCCAGGCTCACATAGTGGTGGCTGTGGCCTAGGTGTTGGATATCCCGCTCCGGCACTTGGCGACATTCAGCTGCTGTGCGGCAAACATCTTGCCGCTATCCCGAATTCTCAGATGTTAACGTTCATTCGCCCGAGTGGCAGGTCGACAAGTGCCAGGTCGATAATCGCCGGTTTGACCGATTGCCGGGGCTTGATGGCGGCGGCTGCCGGCCGCAAGATTCTGGTCGGCCCGGCTTCACTTTGGCAGCCATGGCCGACTCCGCCCAGCAAGGTCTAGTCATTTCGCTTTCTTGACTCGGCCGACAAAAACGGGCAGCAAAGTCATCATTGGAGGGCAGTTTTGCCAACTATGCAGGTTTTGGAGGGCGTTTTTCGGTGTGACCGTCGCCCAATCGGCGGTCGGTAGAGGGATTGGTTAACCAACTTTGTCCATCTTTTGAATCAATCGGCAACAGACGCAAAGCGTGCTGGGGGCACCAGGCGAACTGTGAATGTCACGGCTGCGAAATCCGCTAGCCGGCATCGGCCGATTGAGAGTGGTTGAATGGCGTTTGTAAGTGCGAAAACCCGGGGTGACAGTCCTGCAACTGGATTGACTTCGATGAGGCCCGGCCTGCGCTGGGTCGCGGTTCCGGCCGTCGGCGCAGCCATTGCTTTATGGTCGGTGGCGACCTTGGCCGGCCTTTATTCAGTGGGAACCTCGCTCAGCGCCGCTTCCAACGGTCTCCCGCAAAGCCTGCTCGCGCCGCGCACCATCGCGCTCGCCGATCCTCGCCGCAGCCTTGCAAAGGCGCAGGCCCCGACGTGGGCCGCAGCAAACGCGGCGCTGTCGGCCAAGCTGCTGCAGCACGGGTGCGATGCCAACTGCCTGCGGTCGGCGTCGAACTTCGTTCACCAGGGAAAATCGGCGCGTCTCAAGCGCAATACCGTGCCGCTTGTCGCCGATGCATCGCGGCAATCGAGCTTCGACGACGTGGTAGCCAAAGCAGGGCTGTCGCCGCAAAAGCTTGCCGCCGCCTTTGCCCGTGCCGGCTCACCCGTCATGCTCGCAAGCCTGCCGGCCGACGCCCGGTTCGCCGAGCCGGTACGCATACCCGACCCGAACGGCCCGGCGTCGGTGCGCTTCGGGCCGGCGGTGGCGGAGATCGAACGCTCGTCGCGCCTGGCACTGGCGCTGGCGAATACGTTGCCGGAGCAGATGATCGACGTGCTCCCGGCACCCGCCGCGGCAAGCGAGCCCGCAGCTTCACGAGAGCCGCAAGAACCCGAGATCCAGCTGGCCTCGCTGCCGCCGCAAGACGACATGCCCGACAGCATTCCGCTGCCGACGCTGCGTCCGCGGGCGGACATCGATAAGCCGGCCGAGGCGCCGCGGGCTCAAGCATCAAGAGATCAGGCGCCAAAAGACCAGGCGCCAAAGGCCCAGGCGCAAAAGGATCAGGCATCGAAAACGGAGCCGCCCAAGGCGCAGGCCTCCAGGACCGCCAAGGCGAGCAAGGTGCAGACGGCCGACGCTCCGCCGGTCGAGACGCAACCCGGCAGCCTGTCGCCTCGCAATTCGTCACAAGCGGCAGTGCCGGCGGTGTCGGGCAAGCCGGGCAAACGGTCGAAGACCCAGGGCGGCGACATGCTGGCCTATGCCAAGCCCGACATGCCTTCCGGTGGACTCGGCGGAGCCTTCAGGAACCTGTTCACCACGCCCAACATGGGTACTGGCGTCGCCGTCTACGACATCTCGGCCAAGACCGTCTATATGCCCGACGGCTCGCGGCTGGAGGCACATTCGGGACTGGGCGCGATGGTCGACCAGCCACGCTACGTCCACAAGAAGAATGTCGGCCCGACGCCGCCGGACACCTACAATCTGACGATGCGCGAATCGCGCTTCCACGGTGTCGAGGCGATCCGTCTGACGCCGGCCAGCGGCAGCAACAAATATGGCCGCGACGGCCTGCTCGCCCACACCTACATGCTGCGCGGCGGGCGCGCCGAATCCAATGGCTGCGTCGTCTTCAAGGACTATGCCCGCTTCCTCGCCGCCTACAAGAAAGGCAAGATCAAGCGCCTTGTCGTCGTGCCGCGCCTGTCGAAGCCGCTGACACGCGTCGCCCAAGAGGGGCGAGGGGCTTAGGTTCGCGGCGGTCCTTTACGGCTTCGTCATCCCAGGGCGGAGCGGACGCGAAGCGGAAGCGCAGACCCTGGGATCCATGCCGTTGCATCAGCCGAAGAATGCAACGATGCAGATTTGACGCCGTTCTGTCGCAATCCTTTCACCTCTTATCCCTCCTGCATCGAGGTTCTGCACCGTCGCAGCGCGTAGAAGTCACGGCATGGATCCCAGGGTCTTCGCGACGTCGCTTCGCTCCTGCTTCGCCCTGGGATGACGACGCTGGGGACGTTTGGGCCAATCTCGAGGTTTTCATTCCCGGCCGAGGATATTATGAATGACCGGCCGGGGCGGCTGCAGCTTCAAACAATCACGAGGACATCATGACAATACGCGCTGTCGTCTGGGGCGAGAATATCCATGAGCGGACCAATGAGGTGGTCGCCGGCATCTATCCTGAGGGCATGCACGCGACGATCGCCAATGCGCTGAAGCTCGACCCGGAGATTTCGGTGTCGTGGGCGACGCTGGAGCAGAAGGAGCATGGGCTGCCGGCCGACCGTCTGGCCGAGACCGATGTCTTGCTGTGGTGGGGGCACAAGGACCATGGCGCCGTCGCCGACGAAGTGGTCGAGCGCGTGGCGCGCCGCGTCTGGGAAGGCATGGGGCTGATCGTTCTCCATTCCGGCCATTTCTCGAAGATCTTCAAGAAGCTGATGGGCACTCCCTGCACGCTGAAATGGCGCGAGGCGGGCGAGCGCGAACGGCTCTGGGTGACCAGCGCAAGCCACCCGATCGCTGCCGGGATCGGCGAGTATTTCGAGCTCGAGAACGAGGAGATGTATGGCGAGCAGTTCGCCGTGCCGGAGCCGCTCGAGACCGTGTTCATCTCCTGGTTCCAAGGCGGCGAAGTGTTCCGGTCGGGGCTGACCTATCGCCGCGGCGCCGGCAACATCTTCTATTTCAGGCCCGGCCACGAGACCTATCCGACCTATCACGACGCCAACGTCCACAAGGTGCTGCGCAATGCGGTGAGATGGGCGCACAACCCGCAAAGCTCCAATCCGGCCATCCTCGATGCGCCGAACGTGCCGGTGGAAAAGGCGCTCGAGCCGATCGTCGAGCGCGGCGGAAAGCTTCATTCCGCCGGCGAAGCCGGCTTTCGCTAGACGACAAATCCATGATTGAACAAGAAGATAAAGCCCTATCCTAAGGATAAGAATCATGCGTCTGTTGATACTCGGTACCGGCTGGATGGCGGAGGAGCATGCCAGGCAGTTCGGCAAGATCGAGGGCGTCGAACTGATCGGCGCCGTCGATCTCGACCGTACGCGTGTCGACAAGTTTTCGGACATCTATGGCATCCCCAACCGCTTCGCGTCGCTGGACGAGGCGCTGGCCTGGGGCAAGTTCGACGCGGTGGCGAACGTGACGCCCGATCGCATCCACCATCCGACCACCATGATGCTGATCGCGGCGGGCAAGCCGGTGCTTTGCGAAAAGCCGCTGGCCGAAAACTTCGAGAAGGCCAGTGACATGGCCGATGCCGCCGAGCGAGCCGGCATCATCAACATGGTCAACCTGACCTATCGCAATGTCGCGCCGCTGCAGAGAGCGCGCGCCATGGTGCTGGCCGGCGACATCGGCACGGTCAGGCATGTCGAGGCCTCCTATCTGCAGAGCTGGCTGGTGTCCAAATTCTGGGGCGACTGGCGCACCGATTCGAAATGGCTGTGGCGCCTGTCGCGCGGCCATGGCTCCAACGGCGTGCTGGGTGACGTCGGCATCCACATCCTCGATTTCGCCAGCTATGGCGCCGCACTCGACATCGACCATGTGTTCTGTCGCCTGCGGTCCTTCGACAAGGCGCCGGGCAACCGCATCGGCGAGTACGAGCTCGACGCCAATGACAGTTTCACCATGGCGCTGGATTTCAGCAATGGCGCTTTCGGTGTCGTTCATGCCAGCCGCTGGGCGACGGGCCATTTGAACGAACTCCGCCTGCGCATCTACGGCGACAAGGGTGGCATCGAAGTCGTGCACAATCTGACCAGCTCGGAGCTGAAAGCCTGCATCGGCGAGGACATCGAGAACGCCAAATGGCAGGTTCTGGACGCCGGAACGGTGGCGACCAACTACCAGCGCTTTGTCGATGCAGCCCGCAACGGCATCCAGGCCGAACCGTCTTTCCGCCATGCTGCTGAATTGCAGAAGGTGCTCGACCTCGCCGTGGTGTCGGATGAGAAGAGGGCAGAATTGAGCACTCACGCGGACGCGCAATAGGCTTGGGTTCCTCGCCGTAGGGCGGGGCGGTCGACCGATGCTGTTCAACGGCACAAGCAGCGGAAGCATCTGGCTGCATCGCTTGCATATGCCTCGACGCTGCTCATAATGTGCGGACAAGGCATCGCGACTCTATCGAATCGCTAGAAAACCGATGGATAAATGAGCAAACCAGATCGCTAAATTCTTCTTTGCATAGGTATTTAGATGATCCAATCTTCCCATAAATTTAAAGAACGCACGTCCTTTGAAAGCGCAGAATCGGTTTTAGCGGCTATTCTAGTTTTATGTCTCTTCGCTGCGATTCTCGCCTTCTTCCATTACAATCCTGAGCTCCGATCAGCCATTGCCGGGGCTTTTCGGCCGTCTGACAATTTCATCGCGACCGTGGAAAGTGACCCATTTGCTGTTCTTGGCGTCGTCAGCCTTTCCCTAGTTGCCTTTGTCGCAACGCTATTTTTTCTTATTACAACATGGTCTATTGCGACGAGATCCATTCACTTGTTATCTGCACGCTTCCTCGCGTCGGCCAACCGCAGTGTTGAGTCAGATAAAGGCAATTGAGCGCACGATCGGTCTCTCCAATAGGACGTCAAATCTTTGCCGATAGATCCGCACCTCCGGATAAGTCCAACCACCCATCTGGGCCATCGGTGGCAACCAACTGACTGAATCTAAGCCTCAATGCCGCAGGATCTTGCTCCGCCCTGGGACGAAGTCATGATTGGCTGAGGGGCAATCGCGGATGTCGGAGATCGGCGGAGCGTTTCCTGGTCCCACCCAACATAGCCGCACCTGGGAGATGAAACTATGGAGACCAGCGTAAGGAAGCTATTCGAGCGATATGAGCGCTTTTTCAACCAGTCCCTCGGCGGCGACATGGACATGGATGAGGTCGCATCGCTGTATGCTTCGGACTTCATAGCGGCTTCGCCCGCCGGGGTCATGACTGGAAAGAACGATAAGCAATTCAAGCAGGTCATGGCGCAAGGCCATGCGCACTATCGCGCGATAGGGACGAAGGAAATGCGGATACGCAATGTCCGGCTCTCGCCGATAGACGAACATCATTGCGTGGCTCATGTCGCCTGGACAGCAACCTATGCCCGCAAGGATCAATCGAAGGTGGCGATAGATTTTGACGTCCACTACCTCGTGCAGAAGTTGGACGGCGAGCCGAAGGTTTTCGGCTGGATATCGGACGACGAGCAGGCGCTGTTGAGAAAGCACGGCATCGTCTGAGGTCCGCTTTCTCCTGATGCCCCCCTAATGCCGCAGGATCTTGCTCAGAAAAGCGCGGCTGCGGTCGGTCTTCGGATGCGAGAAGAACTCGTCCGGCGTGCCGCTCTCGACGATGGCGCCGGCGTCCATGAACACCACCCGCTGCGCGACCTTGCGGGCAAAGCCCATCTCGTGCGTCACCACCATCATGGTCATGCCTTCCTCGGCCACCGCGACCATGACGTCGAGCACTTCCGAGATCATCTCGGGATCGAGGGCCGAGGTCGGCTCGTCGAACAGCATGATCTTGGGGCGCATGCCGAGGCAGCGCGCGATCGCCACGCGCTGCTGCTGGCCGCCTGAGAGTTGCGCCGGATAGGCATTCACCTTGTGGGCAAGGCCGACCTTGGCGAGCAGCTCGCGTCCGGCCTTTTCGGCTTCGGCGCGCGGGATCTTGCGGACATGGATCGGCGCCAGCGTCACGTTTTCGAGCGCGGTCTTGTGCGGGTAGAGATTGAACGACTGGAAGACGAAGCCGATCTCGGTGCGCAGCCGCGTCATGTTGGTGGCGGCGTCGCCGAGGCGCTGGCCGTCGACCGTCAGGTCGCCGTCGCGGATCGTCTCCAGCCCGTTGATGCAACGGATCAGGGTGCTCTTGCCCGAGCCGCTAGGGCCGCAGACGACGACCACTTCGCGCGGCTCGACGCTCAGCGTGATATCCCTGAGCACGTTGAGCTGGCCGAACCATTTGTTGACGCCGCGAAATTCGATCATGCCAGTGCCATTTTTGCTAAGGTTCGACATCACAACTGCACCTCGCCATGCGCCGCGCCCATGCGTTGCTCCAGCCGGCGGGCCAGCATGATCAGGGGGTAGCAGACGATGAAGTAACCGAGCCCGACGAGGAAGAAGACCAGCAGCCCATTGGGTACACGCTGCACCACCAGCCAGCCGACGCGGGTGAGGTCGGTCAGGCCGATGGCCGAGACGACCGAGGAATCCTTGATCAGCAGCACATATTGCCCGACCAGCGGCGGCAGCACGATGCGCATCGCCTGCGGCAGCACCACCTGGCGCATGCGCTGCCAGCGCGACAGGCCGGACGCCAGCGCCGCCTCGACCTGGCCGGTCGGCACCGAGCGGATGCCGGCGACGACGATCTCGCAGATGAAGCAGGCGGCCAGATTGGTCAGCGCGATGATGCCGGCGGTGAAGGCGTCGAGCTCGATGCCGAGTTCCGGCAGGATGAAGAAGATCAGGAAGATCTGCACCAGGAACGGTGTGCCGCGGATCAGGTCGACCCAGGCGCCGATCGCGCCGCTGATCAGCCGGTTGCCGCCGGTGCGCAGGATGCCGAGGCCGAAGCCGAGCAGCGTGCCCAGCACCAGGCTGATCAGCGACAGCACCACGGTCATGCCGAGGCCGCGCAGCGCCAGGGGATAGCTGCCGGCGACGCTTTGCAGCTGCTGCCAGATCATATCCGTGCCCCCGCGAGGCCGAGCCAGCGCCCGGAGAGCGCCGCCAGTCCCTTCAGCCCGTAATAGAGCAGGAGGTAGAAGGCGGCGATGGTGATGAAACCTTCCGCCGGCATGAAGCGGTCGGAGGCGAGCAATTGTCCGGCGCGCGTCAGCTCGGCAACCGAGATCAGCGACAACAGGGCGGAATCCTTGACCAGCACGATCGCCTGGCCGAGCAGCGGCGGGATCGTCACCTTGAACGCCTGCGGCAGGATGACGAGACGCATGCGCTGGACATAGGTCATGCCCGAAGCGACGCCGGCCTCGACCTGGCCGCGCGGGATCGACAGGATGCCGGCACGGATGATCTCGGCGACATAGGCGCCGCTGTTCAGCGACAAAGCGAGGATGCCGACGACGAACTCGGGCAGGATAAAGCCGAGCCGCGGCAGGCCGAAATAGAGGAAATAGAGCTGCGCCAGTAAGGGCGTGGCGCGCACCGCGTCGATATAGGCCTTGGCCGGGACGCGGAACAGCCGGCCGCGCTGCAAATTCATCGCGGCGAGCACGATGCCGACGGCGAGCGCGCCGGCAAAGGACAGGACAGACAGCCACACGGTCGTGACGAGGCCCCGCCCGAACAGGGGCAGATATTGGACGATGGTGCGGAAGCTGAAGTTTTCGAGCATGGTGAGTGGGCAGTAGTGAGTAGGCAGTAGTGAGTAGTGAGTAGTGAGTAGTGAGTAGTGAGTAGTGAGTAGTGAGTAGTGAAGGTGTCCGGAATGGCCATCCCTACTTCCTACTTCCTACTTCCTACTCCCTACTCCCTACTCCCTATCCGTTAGTGGTCTTTCTTCCAGGCGTCGGAATTCACCCAGTAATCGAGGTTCTTTTGCAGGCGGCCGTCGAGGCTGACCTGGTCGAGGAACAGGTTCATCCAGACCAGCAGGTCCTGCTCGTCATAGCGCGTGGCGAAGGCCAGCGGCTCCTTCGACAGCATATCCGGCATGATGGTGAAGCTGCCGGCTGGGTAAGCGGTCGACTGCCCCTTGACCGCCGAGACGTCGTTGACGCCGCAATCGGCCTGGCCGTTATTGACGGCGTCGAGCAGCAGCGGGCCGCCGCCCTTGTAGCTCTTGATGTCGGCATCGGGGAAGGCGGCCTTGGCTTCCTTCTCGCCGGTGGCGCCGAGCAGCACCGCGATCTTGGTGCCTTTGGCCTTGCAGTCCTCGGTGGACTTGAAGGCGGTCCCAGCCTTGGTGAAGACGGTGCTGCCCGTGTACATGTAAGGCTTGGTAAAGGCGACCTTCATGCCGCGCGCCAGCGTCGGCGTCATGTCGGCGACCAGAAGATCGGCCTTGCCCGACAGCAGCGCCGGGATCAGGCCGTCCCAGTCGAAGTCGAGGAAGGTGATCTTGACGCCCATTTCCTTGGCCATCAGTTCGGCGAGTTCGACCGAACTGCCGGTGCGTTCGCCGGCAGCACCCACCAGCGAAAAGGGCGGGCCTTGCGTCTGCACCGCAACGCGCAACTCACCGCGCTTGGTAATCTCGTCGAGGGTTCCGGCACTGGCGGCAGCGGTGAGGCCGACGAGCGCAAGTCCGGCGATGAAAAGCTTGGCAATCTTCATTTGGGCATTCCTCCTTGTTGTCGTTTGTTGTTCCACTTGTTGTTTCACCCCATCGGGTGCTTTTTGAGCGGCAGCGCCGTTGCCGGCGGCAACCACCGTTCGAAAATCTTCAATCCCAGCTCACCGTTTCGGCGACCTTGATGCCGCGCCTGGCCAGCTCGTCGAGGAAGCGGCCATCGGGCACATGCAGCAGTGGGTTGAGCAGGCCGGGCGTGGCGATCTCGCGCCGTGCCAGCATCTGCGCCACGATGCTGGCGGGATAGCCGACGCCAAGGCTCATGCCGAACAGGCCGGAGGCGAGGTCGCGTTCGATGACCAGCTCCGAGGTCACCGTCTTGCGGCGGCCGCCTTCGCTGCCGACAAACACGTTGCGCATGACGCAAAGGTCCTTTTCGTCCGCGCCATATTGCAGTTGCGGGCCAAGCAGCCGGCCGAGGAATTCGCGTGGGCTGACACCGGTGCCGGATACCTTTTCCTCGGACAGGAAGCCGAGCTGCTTCAGCGGCGCCCAGAACGCCGACCAGCCAAGCCAGCGCAGCGAATATCGGCCGGAGCGCTGCAGCCCCTTTGCGGCGGCAAGCATGCCGGCATAATGCGGCGCGTCGCCATTGGGGAAGGCTTCCAGCCTGCCCAGCCCCGCCACCTCGATCTCGTGGATGAAGCGATTGTCGTGCTGGCGGGCGGCCGGCACATCGACCCGTTCGCCATTCTCGACCAGCACACTGTCGCGGTTCTGGCTGACCAGAACCATGTCGAAATTCCAGCTCACCTTGTAGCGCAGCGGCTCGACCACCGCTTTCGGCTCGGGAATGCCGCCGCAGTAGGAATCGATCGCGGTGATGGTGTCGAACTGGCTTGCGGCGCGCGCGTAGAGCACAAGGTCGATGCCGGGGTCGAGCCCGCATTCGGTGACGATCGAGACGCCGGCCTTTTCGGCCTCCGGCGCGAGATCGGCGATGGCCTTGCCGTAATTGGTGGTGACCAGCGGCGTGCGCGTCGCGATCGCCGCCTGCACCGCCTCGCGCATCAGCGGTTGCGGCAACAGGTCGATGACCGCGTCGACGTCCTTCATCACATCGGCCAATGCTGGGCCGATCGCGTCCTCCGGCACGACGAAACGCACCCGGGCAAGGTCGGTCAGGCCGCCAAGCCGCGCAGCGCCGTCGGTTGCGGTGTCGACACAGACCACTTGCTCGACGCCGTCACTGGCAACGAGATCGGCGATCGCCGCCCGGCCTTGCAGGCCGAGGCCGCCGAGAACCGCGATCTTCATGCCATTTCCTTCCGCGGCTCGTCCGACCAGCAGCCTTCCGGCAGGCTGACCCATTTGTTGCAGGAGGCCATGACGACGAAGGTCTCGCTGCGCACGACTTCGCCCGGCTCACCGGCGCCGGGGATCAGCTCGCTGGTGACGCGGTAGAGATCGGCGACATCACCGGCCACAGTCACGTCGACGATGATGTCGAAGCGTCCGGTGACGACGGCTGCCGAGTTCACGAAAGGCAGTTCGGAGATGCGCTGCGCCAGTTCCCGGGCGCGGCCGCGTCCCTGCGCATTGATGCCGACGATCGCCGAGATCAGCTCGGGGCGTTCGGTGAGGTTGAGCAGCCCGACGATCTTGAGCAGGTTGCGGTCGAGCAGGTTGCGCAGCCGCATGCGCACCGTCGGCACCGAGATCGCCATCTTCTCGGCGAGGCGGTTGACGCCAAGCTGCGCGTCCTGCGACAGCAGCTTGACCAGTCGCCGGTCGGTCTGATCGAGATGTTCGCGCAAACGCTCAGGCTTTCATAAAGGGAAATAAACGGTCGGATTTTCTTTCGGATATGAAAATACGTTATGAGAGATTTTTAACAATGGCAAGAGGCATGTCGTGCGCGGTGCCCCTATGCCTGTCGGCAGTTTCGTCGAGGACGCCACATTTTGTTCTTGCTTTGTGCCGGCAGCTATGCTATTAATTTGGATATGGTGCCAATTTGGCTCCAACGACCCATCCTCCCGAGGCGGGTTTTTGTTTCCGGATCTTTTGAAGGTTCAGCGCCGCCGGTCTAAGGTTGGCGAGACAGCGTGGTTCCGCGGAGCGCAGCCGCAGTTCATGCCTTCACGTGACGGGCGGAAAGGCTCATCCGCGAAATGGCCAAAATCGGCTTTTCAACAAAACTGTAGCTGGCCAGGGAGACGGCAATGCAGGCGGTGACAATAACCATGCCAGCAAGCCATGGTGATACGCTGACGCTTGCAACGACAGGAGCGGTCGCAAGCAGCACGATAGGATGCGTCAGATAGAGAGAGTAGGAGGCATCGCCCAACCTTGCCAGCAGGCGAGGAGCAAAAAGCCGGAAGTAGTTTTCCAGGCTGATGCAACCGGCGACAAGGATCAAGGCCGGGATTCCCTGAGCAAGGGTTCGCGGCAAGTTGAAGCCAAGTACCATCACCAGCATGGACACGATGGCGAACACGAGCGCCGAGACACCCAGGACGGTAGGCAAACGCGCCAGTCTGCCGACCAGGTGGCCGAGCGCCATGCCGGCAAGGAACTCAAACAGGATTGGCGTGGTATAGAAAAACAGCACAGTGTCGGCGGCGGGTTTGAAGACGATGCGCGCCGCTACGGCGATTGCAAAGACAACGCCGACCATGGCCATTTGCGTCAGCGTGCCGACACGCATAGTCGCCGCGAACAGAATGTAAAACAGGATTTCCAGATTGAGCGTCCAACCCACGCCCAGCACCGGTTGGACATAGCCTGTGACCGTATCGAGATAGGGTATGAAAAGCAGGCTATTGGTGATCTGCTCAAGAGACACTGCACGATCGGCAAACAACCAAAGTGCGGCGACCATGAGGAAGGTCATAACCCAATAGAACGGAACGACGCGCGTGAACCGCTGCATCAAAAAAGCACGGTGGTCTGAGCGTCTGTTCTCCGTCGAGAGAACCATGACAAAACCACTGATGACGAAAAACAAGTCGACGCCACTGTTCAGAACGGGAATACGCAGGTCGAGCATGCCCAGTGCGCCCGGAAGATGATAGGTAACAACCATGAGGGCTGCCAGCCCCCGCAGGATCTGTATCGATGTATACTGTTGAATCCGGCGCGGCGCGGCGTGATCATTCTGCGGAATGATTTTCATAAAAATGGTCCCCGGTGCGGGAGAGCACTAACATACGGGGTCGTTGATGTGCTGATTAATTGCTGGTTTAATTAATATGTAAAGTTTTAGATAGATTTTACTGACATTAGCGTGCTGCCACGCTTGAGTTCGCCGACTTAGACCTGCCTATTTGCCAAAACTTGCTATCTCCCCCCTGAAGAGGGGGATCGGCGGCCATCGACGCTTTCCCCGTGCTAACGACTGGTCTCGAAGATAGCGACGGCTGCCGCTGTCAGCGCAGCGTTACCGGGTGCTACTGTTCCATCAGGAAGCTCCTTGCCGTCTTCCAGTCCGACGCGCGTCGACCAACGGCGTTCCGCCGCCCGGTGCACGAAAGGCCAGACCGTGGCGTCGGCGCCGTGCAGCAGGATTGCCCGGCGCATTCCGGCGCCGTCGAGCACGGCGGCGATATCGTCGCTGATCTCAAGCGCAGCGTCCGGCTCCTGCTCGGAGATTTCGATCAGGATGCGCAGCACGCGGTTGCCATGGTCGAGGCTCACCAGGCGTTCGGCGTCGGCTACGGAGGCAAGCCCCGCCTCGATGCCAATGCCGCGCTGGCGCAGACGGCCCATGACTGCCGGTGCTGCATTCTCGCTGAGATTGACCGAGGCATAGTCGGGCAGCTCGCTCCAGCGGGCGATCGCGGCAAGCGTGCGCTCGTCGTCGCTCTCGATCCAGGCGCCGGTGGAGACGCCGATCAGCGTTCCCGGGCAGGCGCGGCGCAGCGCCAGCACGGTCGGGTCCATTGCGTCAGGGGCAAGGCTTTCGCGGCCATCGAGCCCGCGTGCATGGACATGCAACTCGGCCGCACCTGCGGCCACGCAGGCCGTGCCGTCTCGCGCAATGGCTTCGGGATCAAGCGGCAGTCGGGGGTGGAAATCGGCGCTGCGCGCGCCATTGATGCAGGTCTGGACGATCATGAGGTGGTGGTCCCGTTGAGTGGAACAAGTTTAGCCCATGACCACGAAATCGGAAATTGAATGACGTCCCGTCCCGCAAGGCTCACCCGGCAAGAAACGGGTGGTCTGCGCGGGCCGCTTCACCCATTTCAATTGACAGAGAAGCCACAGGAGGCGAAGCCATGACCATCCATTCGATAGGCGCGAAAGCGGCGGTGAAATCGGCGGAGGTGCGCGTTGCCGGATATGATTGGCGGACGCTGGCCGATGAGCTGAGCGGCTATGGCTGCGCGGTGATGGAAAAGCTGCTGACGCCGCAGGAGTGCCGGCATATCGCCGGGCTCTATCCGGACGAGAGCCATTTCCGCAGCCATGTGCACATGGCGCGGCATGGTTTCGGCAAGGGCGAGTACCGCTATTTCCGCTATCCCTTGCCCGACTTGATCGGCGGCTTGCGCACCGCGCTCTATCCGCGCCTGGCCGCGGTTGCCAACGACTGGAACGCGCGCATGGGTATCGCGCAGCGCTATCCCGACGAACACGCGGCGTTCCTCGAGCAATGCCACGAGCAGGGCCAGACGCGGCCGACGCCGCTCCTGCTGCAATATGTCCCCGGCGACTTCAACTGCCTGCACCAGGATCTCTACGGCGATCTTGCCTTCCCGCTGCAGGTGGCGATCCTATTGTCGGAACCAGGCAAGGATTTCACCGGCGGCGAGTTCGTGCTGACCGAGCAGCGTCCGCGCATGCAGAGCCGCGTCGAGGTGGTGCCGCTGCGCCAGGGCGATGCGGTCGCCTTCGCGGTCCACAATCGTCCGGTCCAGGGCAGCAAGGGCAATTACCGCGTCAACCTCAGGCATGGCGTCAGCCGGCTACGCTCCGGCATGCGCCACACTGTGGGCATCATCTTCCACGACGCCAAGTAACCGAGCCGCCGGTCCAGGCCGCCGGCGATTACCGGGAAAAATCGCTGCGCACGATGCCGTGGCGCTGGAGCTTGTCGTAGAAAGTCTTGCGCGGAATCCCCAGCGCTTCGATCGTGCGCCTGACATCGCCGTCGTTGCGGCCAAGCGTCTCGCGGATGATGTCGGCCTCGTAGCGCTCCAGCCGCTCCGGCAGCTTCATGGCGGCGTTCGATTGGGTCGGGGCAGGGGGTTGCGTCTCGGCGCCTTCCTCCAATCCAAGCACGAACCGCTCGGCGAAATGCGCCAGCTCGCGCACATTTCCCGGCCAGTCATGGTCGCTCAGATGGCGATGCACCGTCGCTGGAACTGCCGGCACAGGGCGGTGGAAGCGGGCGGCGGCGCGCTCCGCAAAATAGAAAAACAGCAGGGCGACATCGTCGCGGCGCTCGCGCAGCGGCGGGATCGAGATCGTCACCACGTTGAGCCGGTAATAGAGATCCTCGCGGAAAGCGCCGCGCTGGCGCGGATCGCCGAGGTCGACCTTGGCGGCGGCGACGACGCGCAGATCCACCGGCCGCACCTCGTTGGTGCCGAGCGGCGTGACCTCGCGCATCTCCAGCACGCGCAGCATCTGCACCTGTGTCGAGACCGGCATGCTTTCGATCTCGTCGAGGAACAGCGTGCCGCCGCTGGCGTGCTCGATGCGGCCGATCCGTTTCTTCTGCGCGCCGGTGAAGGCGCCGGCCTCATGGCCGAACAACTCGCTCTCGATGACGGTCTCCGGCAGCGTGCCGCAATTCAGCGCGACGAAATTGCCCTTGGCGCGGCGGCTCCAGCGATGCAGAAGACTTGCCACCACCTCCTTGCCGGAGCCGGTCTCGCCGGTCACCAGCACGTCGACGTCGGTATCGGCGATCTGGCGCAGCGTACGGCGCAGCCTGTCCATCGCCGGCGTCTGGCCGATCAGCGGCAGGCTGTCCTGCGCCTCTCCGGCCGCCTCGCGCAAGGCCCGGTTCTCCATTACCAGGCGGCGCTTTTCCGCTGCGCGGCGCACGCTCTGCACCAGCCGGTCGGCGGCGAAGGGCTTGGTGATGAAGTCGTAGGCGCCGTCCTTGATCGCCTTGACGGCCATGGCGATGTCGCCATGGCCGGTGACGAGGATGACGGGAATGTCGGCATCCAGCCGCAGGATGCGATTGAAAAGCTGCAAGCCGTCGATCTGAGGCATGCGGATATCCGACACCACGACGCCGGCAAAACCGGCGTCGAGCGTGGCCAGCGCCTCGGCCGCCACCGCAAAGGCCGAGACCGAGAAGCCGGCAAGCTCCAGCGTCTGCGCGGTGGCCTTGAGGAGATCGCGATCGTCATCGATCAGGACCACCGGTGCGGAATTGTCGTTCGTCATGATGGCTTACGCTGCTTTCTGGAGATGAATGGTGAAGCGGGTGCCGCTGTCGCCGCTCGAAACCTCGATGCGTCCGCCATAGTCGGCGACGATGTCCTTGGAGATGACGAGGCCGAGGCCAAGGCCTTTTTCCTTGGAGGTGTTGAACGGCGTGAACAGCGATTTGAGGATCGCCGGCGGAATGCCGGGCCCGTTGTCGGATACGCTGATCGTCACGCCGTCCGCGGTCTCTTCGACCGAGACCTGCACATGAGCGTCGTCGCGGCCGTCGAGCGCCTCCAGCGCGTTCTGGAAGAGATTGATCAGCACCTGTTCGAGCCGCACCCGATTGCCCATGACCTTGAGGCTCGGCAGCGGCAGGTCGACGACCAATGCGTCGAGCCGGCCGGCAAAGCGGCTTCTCAACAGCATGACGGCGCCTTCGATGACGCCGCGCAATTCGACGGGCTCGGCGGCGGTGCGGCCCTTGCGGGCAAATGCCTTCAACTCCTCGGTGATTGAGCCGATGCGTTCGGTAAGGGCTGCAATGGCGCCGAGATTTTCCTCAGCCGGCCCGGTCTGCTTGCGGTCGAGGAAGGTGCGGGCGTTGTCGGCATAGGCACGGATGGTGGCGACCGGCTGGTTGATCTCGTGGGCGACGCCGGCGGCGACCTGGCCGAGGATGGCGAGGCGGTTGGCCTGGACCAGGTCCTGCTGCACCACCTGGAGCTTTGCCTCCGTGTTGCGGTGGCCGGTGATCTCGGCCTGCAACCGGTCGCGGGCTCGGCTCAGATCCTCGGTGCGTTCGACAACGCGGCGTTCGAGTTCGGTGCGCGCCGCCTGTTCGGCGGCAATCCGCATCTGCGCCGACTGCCGGCGCCACAACAGATACGCGGCCAGGCCGAGCAGCGGCACGACGACACCCAGTGCCAGAAGCCGCATTTCGCGGACGGCGGCGGCGATCGGCGCTTCAGCCGGGATCAGATATTCGAGCCGCCAGGGGGTCGAAGGAACCGGCGTCGAAAGGCTGAGATACTGCGCGTCGCTGCCGCCGGGCGTCACCGCGTGGACGATCGACACATCCGGGCTGAGCGCCTGCGCGTGCATGATCGGCAACGGCACAAGCGGCGCGTCGCCGAACTGTTGGCTGTCGCGAATTGCGGCTTGCTTGGGTGCGGCCAGCGGCGCGGTTGTCATGAAGCGCCAGGACGGCACGCTGGTGATCAGCACGACGCCGTTCTCGTCGCTGACATAGGCCGGGCGGTTGGCCTCGCGCCAGTCGGCTTCGAGCTGGTCGAACTCCATCTTGACGACGACGACGCCGAGCGGTGCGGCGGCATCGCCGACGCGCCGCGAAATGTAGAGGCCGGGACGCTTGCTGACATTGCCGAGCGCAAAATATTCGGCGGTTCCGGCCTGCATCGCGCCGGAGAAATAATCGCGAAAACGGTAGTCGTTGCCGACGAAGCTGATCGGCTCGCGCCAGTTGCTGGAGGCGATCGCCAGTCCGTCGGCGCCGATCACATAGAGCACCGACGCCTTGGTGCCGGAGACCAGCCCCTCGAGCTTGCGGTTCAGCACATCTATTGCCGCGGCGTTTTTCTGCGTCAGCGCATCACGCACTTGCTGGTCCGCGGACAACAGCAGGGGCAGGGCGCGCGGGCTTTCGAGCACGGCGCGCAGCAGCGCGACCTTCAGATTGGCGTCGGTACGCCCCTGCGCCGCCAGGGTCCCGATCTCGGCGGTACGGCCGTAAAGGCCGGCGCCGTAGAGCGCTGCCGTGACGATCAAAAGCGCGACGGCCGCAAACAGCAGCCAGGCTCGGCGCGCCCGCCTGGCGAGTTGCTCGGGCGTCGAAGACAAGGCACCGGCGGGGCGTTGCAGCATCGCCCATTTGTGCATGAACTCGCACAAAACACAATTCGACCTATGCGGAGAGTCGCACTTGACCATGCGTCCGGCAGTGCGGCCGTTTGTGAATGCTCAACAAAATCAATGATGAATAACTCTTCTGCGTATCTGGCACGGCTGTTGCAAACACGAATTCGGCAGTCGCGAGGCTGCTGGTCAAAACAACTGCCCCGGGGAGTCGAGCTTTCGATCGGGGCGCCATGGAGGACGTCATGCAGACAGCAATCGCTGCCGCCGAGCCGCGCGGCAAACTTCCCTTATACCGGCATCTTTATGTGCAGGTGCTCGCGGCGATCGCCGCCGGCGTGCTGCTCGGCCATTTCTATCCCGAAACCGGCGAGGCGATGAAGCCGTTCGGCGACGCCTTCATCAAGCTGGTGAAGATGGTGATCGCGCCGGTGATCTTCCTGACCGTGGCGACCGGTATCGCCGGTGTTTCCGACCTGCAGAAGGTCGGCCGCGTCGCCGGCAAGGCGATGATCTATTTCCTGGTGTTCTCGACGCTGGCGCTGGTCGTCGGCCTGGTCGTCTCCAATGTCGTCCAGCCCGGCGCCGGCATGCACATCAATCCGGCCACGCTCGATACCGCCAAGGTGACGGCCTATGCCGAGAAGGCGCACGACACGACCATCGTCGGCTTCCTCATGAACATCATCCCCGACACCATCACCGGCGCCTTCGCGCAAGGCGACATTTTGCAGGTGCTGTTCTTCTCGGTGCTGTTCGGTGTCGCCCTGGCGCTGGTCGGCGATCGCGGCCGTCCGGTCGTCGATTTCCTGCAGGCGCTGACCACGCCGATCTTCCGCCTCGTCGCCATCCTGATGAAGGCCGCGCCGATCGGCGCGTTTGGCGCCATGGCCTTCACCATCGGCAAATACGGCATCGGCTCGATCGCCAACCTGGCCATGCTGATCGGCACATTCTACCTGACCGCGTTGCTGTTCGTGCTGGTGGTGCTCGGCGCGGTTGCCCGCTACAACGGCTTCTCGATCCTGGCGCTGATCCGCTACATCAAAGAGGAGCTGCTGCTGGTGCTCGGCACCTCGTCCTCGGAAGCGGCATTGCCGGGCCTCATGGCCAAGATGGAGCGCGCCGGCTGCAACCGCTCGGTGGTCGGCCTGGTCATCCCGACCGGCTATTCCTTCAATCTGGACGGCACCAACATCTATATGACGCTGGCCGCGCTGTTCATCGCACAGGCGACCGACACGCCACTCACCTACGGCGACCAGATCCTGCTGCTCGCCGTCGCCATGCTGAGCTCCAAGGGTGCCGCCGGCATCACCGGCGCCGGCTTCATCACCCTGGCGGCGACGCTTTCGGTCGTCCCCACCGTGCCGGTCGCCGGCATGGCGCTGATCCTCGGCGTCGACCGCTTCATGTCGGAATGCCGGGCGCTGACCAACTTCATCGGCAATGCGGTGGCGACGGTCGTGGTGGCACGCTGGGAAGGAGAACTCGATCAGACGAAGTTCGCCGCCGCCATGGCCGGCGACTTACCGGAGGAAGTCGACCTGTCGCTGCCGGGTTTGCAGGCCGCCTGACTGTTTAGGCCACATGACCATAAGCCCCGGAGGCGGTTCGCCGGCTCCGGGGCAAAAGCGCCGGCGGTCGCGGCATGCCGCCTGAAACGCAACCTGAAGTGGCCCTGTTTTCGACGCGGGGCTTGTTCCAGCCGCATTTGCAGGCCACTATCCGCCATGTCTTCAGGGCACCCGTCCGCTTCGCTCCCGACCTGATCGCGAGGCGAGACATTTCCGTCGGGCTCGGCTGCGACATCACCTTGGCCGAACGTCGGAGCTTTTGCTGCCGCCGACCCTCTGCGCATGGCAGCAGCCCTTGAAGGCAATGGCGGCCTCAATACGAAGTCGCAAAGCGAAACGTGACCGTCTCCTCGTGGAAAGCGCAAGCTTTCTCCTCCGGGGAACTCGTCGCGCGTCAAGAGGGGCGCTTGAAGAAGGGCGAGCCCATGAGGGCTTTTGCCGAACCAAAGCAAGATGCGAGGTCAAACGCGATGCAGTCTGTCCAAAACCGGCTTCCGGTATCCATCATCATCCCGAACTACAACTATGCGCGGTTCCTTAAACGCAGCATCGACAGCGCTCTCGAGCAGGACTACGCGGATGTCGAGGTCATCGTCGTCGACGATGCATCGCAGGACAATTCCACGACGATCATGGAATCGTATCACGACGAGATCCTCGCATGCCCGCGAGCGCAAAATGGCGGACACGCGGCGGCATTCAACACCGGCTTCGCTGCGAGCTCGGGCAAGATCGTCCTGTTCCTCGACGCCGACGATTATCTTTATCCAACCGCCGTCTCCACCATTGTCGACACCTGGGACGAGGCAACCGCTCAGGTCCAGTCCAGACTGCATATCGTCTACGAGGGGCAACGCATCAAGGATGTCTTTCCGCCGCCCGAACTGCCTTTCGACAGCGGCGACGTCATGCCGAAACTCCTGCACAAGGGTCGCTACCAGACCACCGTGACCAGCGGGCTCGCCTTTGACCGCGCAACGCTCGAATCGATCATGCCGATACCGGAGCCGGAGTTCCGCCAGGGCGCCGACGGCTATCTGGCAACGCTGGCGCCGATGTACGGGCACGTCCAGTCCATCGACGAATGCCTCGGCGCCTACCGGATCCACGGCGCCAATCATTCGGTCTTCGGTGAAAAGCTCGCCGAGCGGGCACGCTGGCGGGTGACCCACGATTTCCGCCGCATGCAGGCGCTGTCGGACCAGGCCTCCGGGATCGGCCTGACCATCGTGCCGTCGGATGCTGTCCGCCACGATCCGGTCCACCTGGAAGAGCGGCTGGCGTCGCTTTGCGCGGACCGAGACCGACACCCCGTGGCCGACGATTCCCGGCTGGCGCTCGGGGCGGCCGGCGCCGTCGCCAGCCTTGAAATGACCGCATCGCTGCGGCGGCGCGCCATCCTTGCCGCCTGGTTCCTGTCGGTCGGGGTGCTGCCGCGGAAAATGGCGACCGCAGTCCTGTCGTGGAAGCTTGATGCGTCGTCGAGACCGGCATTTTTGAGCCGCCTGTCCAAGAGAATCCGCCAGGCGATGGGTTAGCGGATAATGCCGTGACATCGGTCCGCCAGGTATTCGGCTGGCCCGGCCCAGCGTCCAGCGGGCGTATTATTGCCTTCGATGGGCTCGGACCATTCCGTAAATCATTTGCTTACACCTGCTTGACCCGTGTAAGCGATATGCTTACATGCTGCATGATCAAGTCGTTCGAGCACAAGGCGCTGGCGGACCTCTTTCAAACCGGAAAGACCGGAAAGATCGACGCCAAGATGCATAAGCGCATCCTTGTCCGGCTTGACCGTTTGGAAGTCACGGCAAGACCTGACGACATGGACCTGCCCGGCTTCGACTTCCACGCATTAAAGGGCTTCAGCCCGACCCGCTACACGGTGCATGTCAACGGGCCGTGGTGCATCACATTTGAATTCGACGCCAATGATGCTGTCCGCGTCGATTTCGAACAGTACCATTGAGACGGCTTAGATTGGAGAAATCGATTATGAGCGTGTATGAGCCGATGCATCCGATGGAGCGCTGCCCATCCCACCCCGGGGCGTTGCTCGACGACATTATCCCGGCAACCGGCAAGACCAAGGTGGAAATCGCCAATCTGCTCGGAATCTCGCGCCAGCAGCTTTACGACATCATCCGCGAAAAGAAGCCGGTGTCGCCGGCTGTTGCGGCGCGCCTTGGAAAGATGTTCGGCGACGGCGCCGCGATCTGGCTCAGGATGCAGGCCGCTTACGATGCGTGGCACGCGGAGCGCGAGGTCGACGTCAGCGCCATTCCAAGGCTGCATGCTGCCTGAGATGCAATAGATCGGCCGAACCACCGAGGCTCTCATAAATCGATCACGGTCCCGCCTGCCTGGACCGGTCCTGCGGTTCGACGGCTCGCTCGACCAGGACATGCGCCTCCCGCGCGGCCTCGATGAACGCGTCCCTGGCGGCTTCGGTCCAGCGATCGTCGCTCATGGCGCGGCGGCATGTGCGCAGTGCCAAGCCGTGTTTGGCGCTGCCGGCGTCGCGCCAGTGGGCTTCCAGCAATTCGACAGCCTGCCGTGCATTGGAAATGTTGCGGATATCTCCCACGATGCCGACCGCAACCGCAACCGGCTTGGAAAACCATCCTTGGTTCATGGCGAAGCCTTCGACGTGTTGAACTACCTATAACGAAAATCGTAGCGCAAGGTTTCATTTGCGCCAGTCACCACGGCGTGAGGCGCGTCTACTGCGCCGCGCGCAGCCTGACCACGACGCTGCGCGCCACAAGCACCAGCACGGTGATGACGATCAGGATCACCGAGAGCGCTGCGATCGCCGGGTCGATGTTGTCGCGCAGGCCCATCCACATTAGCCGCGGCAGCGTGATGGCGTTGACCGAGGTGATGAACAGGGTGACGCCGATCTCTTCCCAGGACAGCACGAAGGAGAGCAGTGCTGCGGTGACGATGCCGAACTTGATATTGGGCATGATGATGCGGGTGGCGCGCTCCCATACGGTCGCGCCGAGGCCGCGGGCGGCGAGGTCGATGCGGCGGTCGAGCTGGCTGAGCGACACCAGGATCAGCACCGTGGCGAAGGGCACCGTCATCACCGCATGCGCCATCGCGACACCCAGCCAGGTGTCATAGCCGAAGAACGACGAGAACCCCGAGACCGAGGTCAGCAGGAAATAGAGCGTGATTGCCGACACCACCGGCGGCACTACCATCGGCAGCAGCACGAAGCCGACGAGAGCGGCGGTGAAGCGCGGCTGGAACATCCAGACGCCGAGGCTGAAGCCCAGCGCCAGCACCGTGGAAAAGGCGCTGCTGACTATGCCGATCCTGATCGAGAGCAGGATCGCATTGATCCAGCGCGGATCCTCGATCAGCGCCTGGTAATGGCGCAGCGACAGTTCGCCCGACGGCATCGCCAGCATGCGGCTCGGCGTCAGCGACACCGGGATCACGGCGAGCAACGGCAACAGCAGGAATAGCGCGACCAGGGCGGCGAGGATCAGCGAGACGGGACCGGGGCGGTAGGTCGGCATCGCGCTACACCAACTGCTTCGGCCTGATATAGCGGAAAAGCAGCGCCATCAGCGCGCCGACGAACAGCACCAGCACCACGCTGATCGCCGCACCCAGGCCCCAGTCCGGGCTCTGGAAGATGCGGAGATAGATCAGCTCGGCGATCATCACGCTGCGGCCGCCGCCGAGAATCGCCGGCGTGACGAAGAAGCCGAGCGAAAAGACGAAGACGATCAGCGCCGAGCCGATGATGCCGGAGCGGGTCATCGGCACGAACACCGACCAGAAGGTGCGCATGCGGCTGGAGCCGAGGCCGCGCGCCGCCAGCAGCACACGGTCGTCGAGGCTTCGCATCGAAGAGGCCAGTGGAAACACCGCGAAGGGGATGAGGAAATGCGTCATGCCGACGATAACGCCGAACTCGTTGCGCACCAGAGCCAGCGGCTCCGAGATGAAGCCGACCGCCTGCAGCCAAGTGTTGATCAGGCCGCGATTGGACAAAAGCGCCACCCAGCCGAAGGCGCGCGTCAGCACCGAGATCCAGAACGGCACCAGGATGCAGAACTCGGCCACGACGCGCTGCACCGGCGTGCCGCGCACCCAGACAACGGTAATGGCGTAGGCGGCGGCAACCGAAACGATGGTGACGATCGCGGCGATGCGCAGTGTGCGGATGAAGACCGACTGCACCAGCTGATCCGTGAGCAGCGCATTGTACTGCCCCAGCCCCGGCGTAGGCAGGGTGAAGCTCCATTTGACCACGCCGAGGAATGGCCAGGCGTAAGCCAGCACAAGAAAGAGGAGCAGCGGCGCCATCAGCAGCGCCGCGCCCATCCTGTCGGAGAGGTGTGCTCTCATCTCGCCCCTGGCTATCCCGGCTTGTCAGGCGGAGATGATCTTCGTGTATTCGTCGAGTGCTGCCCCGTAGTTCTTGGCGTACCAATCCATGTCGAGCGGGATCTGCTTTTTCATGTTCTCGGGATCGACGGGGTTGATTCGCTTCTTGTCGGCGGGGATCAGCGCGTCGGCGGCCGGGTTGGCCGGACCTTGGCCGAGCTTGTCGAACATGATGAGTTCCTTCTCCGGGTCCTGGGTGCTGGCGATGAACTTCATCGCCGCGTCCTTGCCGCCGGGATTGCCCTTGAGCACGGCGAGCGCGCCGGGCGAGATCAGGCCCTGGTCCCAGATGAACTTGATCTTGCCGCCGGAATCCTGCTCGATGAGCGAAGCCCGGGTCGACCAGACGATCGCCATCGAGGCCTCGCCATTGAGCAGCACGCTCTGGCTTTCGGCGCCGCCACCCCAATAGGCTACGACGTTCTCCTTGAAGGCAGCGATCTTGTCATGCGCGCGCTTGAGGTCGAGCGGATAGAGCGAGGCCGGCGCGATGCCGTCGGCAAGCAGTGCCGCTTCCCAGCTCGACACGCCCCATTTGTAGAGCGAGCGCTTGCCGGGGAATTTTGCCACGTCGAAGAAGTCGGCCATGCCGGTCGGTGCCTGACTGCCGTATTTCTCGGCATCGTAGGCGATGACATAGGAGAAGAAATAGGTCGAGGCCGCGTATTCCCAGCCGAATCCCGGCCGCATCTTCTTCTTGTCGACGATCGAATAATCGATCGGCTCGAGCATGCCTTGCGCGCCGAGCGTGATGGCCGAGAACGGATCGACGTCGACCAGGTCCCAGGTCGGCGCGCCGCTCTTGAACTGCGCCGCGATCGCGCCTTCGGTCGGGCCGGAGCCGTCCATCTTGACGGTGATGCCGGTCTCCTTGGTGAAGGCTTGGCCATAAGCTGCGTCGTAGGCGGTGATGGCGTCGCCGCCCCAGTTGACCAGCACCAGTTCCTTAGCCGCGGCAAAGGCGCCGGTCGAGCGTAGCAGCATCGGCGTGCCGGCCAGCACCAGTGCGGCCAGTTGCGTGAACTGCCGGCGCGAAATCTCGCCGCGCACTGCCCTGGCGGACAGCGCCTCGATGGAATTTTTCTTGGTTTGATTTGTCATGTCAGTTCCCCTTTTTTGTTGTTGGTGTTTCCTGAAAGTCAGCTTGGCGAATTCGCCACGCCGATCGTCATTGTCCTCCGTCCGGAAGGAGGAAGCCTTTCTCCGCCGGCCAAGTCAGCCACACGGAATTGCCCTTGCTGAGCGCGGAAGCGGCAACCTCGTTCGGCACCGAGACCGTGACCTTGGCGCCTTGGTGCGTCGTCAGATCGAGCCGCGTCGCAGCGCCGAGATAGGTCGAGGCGACGGCAGTCGCGGCAATACCGTTCTCGCCCGCTGCCGCCTCGCGTGCGATCGACATGTATTCGGGCCGGATCGCCAGGATGGCGTCGCCACGGACCTTCTCGGCCTTGCAGCGCATGCTGATCGCGCGGTCTTCGCAGAGGCCGGTCGAGCCATTGTCGGCCGGGCGCACGCCCTTCAACGGCAGCATGTTGATCTCACCCAGGAACTCGGCGACGAAGCGGTTGTCGGGCCGGTCGTAGACCTCGTCGGGCGCGCCGACCTGCAGCAATTTGCCATGGTTGAAGATGGCGACGCGAGACGACAAAGCCAGCGCCTCGCTCTGGTCATGGGTGACGAAGACGAAGGTGGTGCCGGTCTCCTGGTGCAGCCGCTTCATCTCGGCCTGCATCTGGCCGCGCAGGCCCTTGTCGAGCGCCGAAAACGGCTCGTCAAGCAAAAGCACGCCCGGCTCGAAGACCAGCGCCCGCGCCAGCGCCACCCGCTGCTGCTGCCCACCGGACAATTGCGACGGCAGTTTCTTTTCGTGGCCCTTGAGCCCGACGCGCTCGATCATTTCGCCGACGCGGCGCTTGATCTCGGCCGCCGATTTCTTGCGTACCTTGAGTGGGAAGGCGATATTGGCCTCGACCGACATATGCGGGAACAGTGCGTAGCCTTGGAAAACCATGCCGGCGGCGCGCTGCTCGGCCGGCCGCTCGGTGATATCGACGCCGTCGCTGTAAAGGCGACCGTCGGTCGGCTGAATGAAGCCGGCAAGGATCATCAGGAAGGTGGTCTTGCCGGAACCGGAGGGGCCGAGCAGGGTAAGGAACTCACCACGGCCGATATCGAGCGTCAGATCGTCCAGCGCACGGAACGAGCCGAAGCTCTTGCCGATCCCGATTGCCTTGATCTCTGCGGCCCGGCCGGGTTGCTGCATCCTGCCCTTTCCTTAGCGTAGGCGAAATCGTAGGCAGGGCGGCGGCTTACCGCAACCGAATAGTTTTCGCCTGATCGGCAAATTTGATTCATCTATGCGCCAATCTTGGGGAGATTTCGCCGAAGGCGACGGAGGGGGGCGTCTCGCGTGAAGCGCCAACTTCCTCTTTCTTCGAAAATCAGACCGGGCCGAGCCCAGCCAAGCGACCCCCTCTGGCCGCTTCGCGGCCATCTCCCCCTCAAGGGGGGAGATTAACGCTGGTTCTCCGACAGCTTCGACCTCAGCCACCGCCCAAACGCCTCCAGCACCGGATGCGCCGCCTTGGCATGTTCCGAGACCAGAAAATACGAGCGCGGGGAATTGATCGCTATGTCGAAGGGGCGCACCAGCCGGCCTTCGCTCAGTGCCCGGCCGCTGGTCAGTTCGTCGCCCATGGCGATGCCCTGGCCGGCGATCGCCGCCGAAAAGACCAGGTTCATGTCGGAAAAGAAGATGCCGCCTTCCGGGTCGGGGTTCTCGACCTTGGACAGCGCCAGCCAACGCGCCCAGTCCTCGGTGTCACCGAGATGCAGGAGATTGGCGCGCAGCACGTCTGCCGGCTTGGAGAAGCCGCCGATCTTGTTGAGCAGCGTCGGGCTGCACAGCGGCGTGAACGAGATTTCGCACAACAGCTCGACCGCGCGGTTCGGCCAGTTGCCGACGCCAAAGGCGATGAAGGCGTCGGCCTCGGCATTGCTGACGTCATCGAGGCGGCGCGGCGTCAGGATGCGGAGCGCGACATCTGGATACATCTGCCGGAATTCGCCAATGTGAGTGCACAGGAAAAGCGAGGCGAAGCCAGGGGTGCAACTGACGCTGAACGAACCGCCGACGCCGGTGCCGGCATGGCGCGTCACCGCGTCACCCAACACCGTCAGCGCCTTGCGCACGTCGCTGGCATAGCGCTGGCCACGCGGCGTGAGCGCCACGCCCTTGCCGATGCGTTCGAGCAGATCGAAGCCGAGATCGCGTTCGAGCAGGCGCAATTGATGGCTCACCGCACTGCGGGTCAGATGCAGTTCGTCGGCGGCGCGCCAGACGCTGCCGTGGCGGGCAAAACTGTCGAGGGCGCGCAGCGCCTGCGTCGAGGGAATTCTCAAGAGGTGAACCGAATTTGCATGAGCCGGGAAAACATATCACTTTTTGGTGGGGCGCTTCACTGCTTTCTTTCCGCCATGGAGAAACCGGTGACCTCGGCACAAGCGACCGCGCTTGCCTGTCTGGACGACATCCAGCCGTCCCTGTCGGCGTGGACGCGGACCATCTTCGACTTCGGCGAGACCGCCTGGCGCGAATACCAGTCGGCCGCCTGGTATGTGGAGCAGTTGAAGCACGAAGGCTTTTCGGTCGAGGAAGGCTCCGGCGGTATGCCAACGGCCTTCTGCGCCCATTGGATCAACGGGACCGGCCCGACGATCGGCATGTACGCCGAATACGACGCGGTGCCGGGCAATTGCCAGGACGCGGCAACGGTGAAGCGACCGCGTCCCGGCCTCGGCGAACAGGCGGGCGGCCACACCGATCCGCATTCCGGCCTCGGCATTGCCAGCCTCGGCGGCCTTTTGGCGACCAAGGCAGCAATGCAGCGCCACGGCATATCAGGCACGCTGCGCTTCACCGGCGAGCCGGCGGAGAAGGTGCGCGGGTCAAAGCCGATCCATGCCGCGAAGGGCTATTACGATGGGCTGGCGGGTATGATCTCCTTCCATCCTTTCTACATGCTGCCGCTCTGCAACACGGCGCGCTGGGACACGCATTGCGGTGCGGCCTATGCGATGATCCACCGCTTCATCTGTGACGAGCCGGAACATTGGGCGAGGGCGGCGGGCACCGCAGCACCCATCCCGCAGGCGCATTCGGCGGTCAGGGCGCCCGGCGCCAACGACGCGCTCATGATGATGTACATGGCGTCCAAGGCGCTGCGCGATTCCATGCTGCCGCATCAGGGCGGCTGGTCGATCAGCGAGGCGATCCTGACGGCGGGCCAGGCGACCGCCGACAATCTGCCGGCCGGGCTGGCCGAGATCCAGTACATGATCCGCGTGCCGACGCTTGCTATGGCCGAGCAGGTCACCGCCATGCTCGACCGCAATGCGGAAGCCGCAGCCAGGATAAGCGGCTGCCGCCATGAGCGGCACTGGGTGTCGAAGTCGCGGCCGGGGCTGGCCAATCACGTCATGGCCGGCATTGCCTTCGACGCGCTGGCGGCGGTCGGGCCGCCGCGCTGGGACGAGACGGCCAAGGCGATCGCCCGCGAAATCCAGGTCAATGCCGGCGGCGAGGCGAGCGACGAACCGTTCATCGCCGAGCTGGAGCGGCTGATTGCGCCGCAGGATGCAGAGGCGCTGCTGCGTCGCGACCTGCCGCCATCGCAGCTCAATTCGACCTCCGACGACTACACGGACATGTCGTGGCATACGCCAACGGCGCGGTTCTATGTCGCCCGCCCGGCACTGCGCTCGGAGAATGGTCACGCCTATCCGGGCTGGGCGATGAATGCGCTGGGCGGCATTTCTGCCACCATCGACCCGATGGTCATCTGCGCAGCAAAGACCATTGCGCTCGCGGCACTTCGCTTGTTGGAAGACGAGGCTGCGCGCGACGCGGCGATGGACGAATTCGTCGCCCGAACCGGCGGTGGCATCGGCGGCTCGAACTGGATCGCCCCGCTCTGCGACTACGATCCGCCGATCGGATTTCGCTGGCCGGAATACATCACCACCCCGCGCGGACGGGATTGGTGGATACCAAGCAACCAAGCCGCATGATCAACCAGCCGCCCCCATCACGAGGAGAAACTCATGACCGTCCATGACCGCATCGTCGCCGAGCCGTTTTCGCTGCAGCGCCGCAACCCGGTGGGCGGCACCAAGCCGTTGACCGCCTGGGGCTTCGCCAACGAGACCGACGTGCTGACCGACGTGCTGCTCGGCTCGCCGAATTTCCTGCGTCATCTCTCGACCAGCTCGCTGTCGCGAAAACATCTGCGCGAGGCGCCTTGCAACCTCCAGATCGCGCAGGCACAGCACAAGGACCTGGCCGCCGCCTATGAGCATTTCGGCGTCAACATCCACTGGCACGAGCCGACGCCGGAGCTGCCGATGCAGGTCTATTCGCGCGATTCCAGCGTCATGACGCCCTACGGCGCCATCATCACCGCGATGGCCCAGTGGTGGCGGCGCGGCGAGAACTACGCGGCGATCCGCACCTATGAGAAGCTCGGCATCCCGATCTACGACATGGTCACCGCCGGCACCTTCGAAGGCGGCGACTTCAATGTCATCGAGGATGGCGTGGTGCTGATCGGCTGCGGCGGCGCCCGCACGCAGGAGGAGGGCGCGCGCCAGGTGCAGGCCTGGTTCGACAAGGAGGGCTGGGAGACCCGCATCGCCTTCATCGACGAATATTACGTCCATATCGACCTGATGGTGGTGCCGATTGCGGAAAAGCTGACGGCCGTCTGCCTTGCCTGTACGGAGCCCGGCATCGTCGACTGGCTGAAGGGCAAGGGCCACGAGATTATCGACGTGCCGTTCCAGGACACGATGGCGCTCGGCTGCAACTTCATGTCGCTGGGCAAGGACAGGGTGATCGCGCCGACTTCGAGCCAGACGCTGATCGGCCAGCTCAAAGCGCGCGGCTTCGAGGTGGCCGCCATCGACATGAGCGAAATCTCGAAGACCGGCGGCGGCATCCACTGCATGGCACAGGCATTGAAGCGCGAGCCTGCGTGAGGCGGCACGCGCCTACAGCACGACGAGCTTTCCCTTGCGCAGACGCCGGGCGCAGCAATAGGCCAGGTCGGCGGCGACCATGTCTTCCATCGCAATGCCCATCGCCTTGTAGGTGGTGATCTGCTGATCCGAAACGCGGCCCGGCGCGCGGTCGAGTAGCATGGCGCCAAGCTCGGTGCCGAAATCCGGGTCGAAGCCGGCAAGCTCGCAGGAACCGACCGGGGTCGGTTTGAATGCATCCTTGGTTTCGACAAAAAGACTGGATTTGGCGATGAGCTCGATCGGCATTTCACCGCGGGGCGGCGCCACCCCGACCGACGAGACATGCGTGCCCGGCTGGACCCAGCCTGCGTCGATCACCGGCTGATAGGAGTGGGTCGCCAGGCACACCACGTCGGAACTGCGCACTGCCGCCTCGAGGTCGGCGACCGCCACCACCGACGGGTGCAGCCGGGCAAGCGCTGCCGCATCGTCGAAGCTCTTCGAAGCGACGCGGATTTCGGTAAAGTCCCGCACCAGCGGCAACAAATGGAGATGCTGGTTGGCCTGCACGCCGGCGCCGACCACTGTCGCTATCCTGGCATCCCGGCGGGCAAGCGCGCGCACCGACAGCACAGCGGAGCCGGAGGTTCGCACCGCCGTTATGAAAGTGCCGTCCATGATGCAGACCGGCAGGCCGGACAGCGGATCGAACAGGCTGATGGTGGCGAGGTGGCTGGGCAGGTTCTTGGCCAAGTTGCCTTCGAAGACATTGACGATCTTGACGGTCAGGTTCATGCCTTCCATCCAGGCCGGCATGGCGAGGCTGTAGCCGGCTCCGGGGATGTCGAGCTGTGGCCGGGGTGGATTGACAACCTTACCTTGTGACAGCGCCTTGAAGCCGTCTTCCAGAACATCGAGAAGCTGGCTGAGGTCGATGCACGCCATCACGTCGGCTTCGCTCAGCACCAGGATCTCGGTCGCTCCCTTGCTGATTTCCGCCGCACTCTTGCCGGCTGGACTGAACGCTTCCTTGGTCATCCTGCACTCCCTTTGTTCGTCGAAATCGGCTCACCCCGTTTGCTTCGCGTGGGTGAGGGAAGTGCAAGCTATTGCGAGGTTTCATGTGATGAAATACGTTGATTTTGGCATCTCTGCGTGAAATCAACACATAAATCCCTGAGATAGAGTGGATTGTGAAATGGACGACCTCGACCAGATAGACCGCAGCTTGCTCCGGCTGCTGCAGGAGGACGGGCGCCGAACGACGCTTGATCTGGCCGGGCGTATCGGGCTGTCGCCGACCGGAACCAGCCAGCGGGTGAAGCGCCTGTTCCGCGACGGGTTCATCACCGCGGTCAGAGCCGTGCTCGATCCGCGCAAGGTCGGCCGGGGAACGCTGGTGTTCATAGAGGTCCGGCTTGACCACACGGCGCCGCATGTCTTTGACCGTTTTGCCGAAGCCGTGGCGAAAGCCCCGGAGGTTCTGGAGTGCCATATGGTGGTTGGCGGCTTCGACTATCTGGTCAAGGCGCGGATCGCCGATATGGCGGTGTTCCAGGACTTCCTGCAGCGGGTCATCCTGCCGCTGCCGGGTGTGCGCGAAACGCACACTTTCGCCTCCATCGCCGATGTCAAGCAGAACGCCCTCTTGCCCGTGTGATCAGGTAGAGGAGGAACACTTGTTCAGGGCGGCTTGCATCGCATCCTCGCCATCTTATCGGTCCCCCTTGGCCGCTCTCCCTTTGCCCGCCTTCCGGTGCAGGATGTCGGAGACCGGCGCTAGCCTTGCGCAGTCAGCAGGTTCGCGTCGCGCGCGAGCCGCCACTCACCGTCTGCCTCCTTGCGCAGCAGCGTCAGTGCATATCCCGATCGATGGACCGGCTCGCCATTCGGCGGAGTCGCCGTCATGTCGATGCGGCTGCGGATGAAGGCCCAATTGCCGAGAAGCTGTAATTCCACGATATCGCTGGTGCCGTCGATACGAACGCCGGCCGTCTCCCGCGCGGCTGCCGCGAAGATCTCCTTGTCGAAGGGTTCCCGGCCGGGAACCATGAAGATCGCGTCGTCCGTCATCAAGCTGAGCACGGTCGCAATGTCACCACGCTTGCTCGCATCCATCCACGTCTCGACCAGCCTTCGGATTGCTTTTTCGTCGCCCGTCATCCGTTACCTCCTTGGCATCTAGCGGTCATCGATAGCGCACGGCGCTCCTCCCTTGCTGAGAAACATAGGGCTTGGATCCCCGTCGTCATCGATTGCGGTGTTCCTCGATGTCACGCTGCGGGGGCATGGTCCGTAAAACGGCAGGTCCGCGCCCTGCATATCTATCGCCAGCCGCCCGAGGCGGTGATGCGCTCGCCGGTCAGCCATGACGCTTCGTCGGAGGCGAGGAACACCGCGACGCGAGCGACGTCGTCGGGCCGACCGAAACGGCCGAGCGGGGTCATGGTGACGATCTGTTTTTCGAAGTCGCTGCCGACGATGCCGATACGCTCGAGGCCTTCGGTGTCGACGCCGCCGGGCGCAATGGCGTTGACGCGGATATTGCGGGCGCCGAGTTCCCGCGACATCGACAGCGTGATCGTGTCCACCGCGCCCTTGGTGGCGGCATAGACGAGCGAGTTCGGCTGCGGATTGCGGCTGGCGACCGAGCTTATGTTGATGATGCTGCCGCCGCTCGGGCCAAAATGGCTCACTGCTGCTTGCGTGGTCAGAATGATGCCCAGCACATTGGTGTCGAACTCACGGTGGAACTCGGCCTCCGTCACCGCTTCCAGCGGCTCGAATGCGAAGACGCCGGCATTGTTGACCAATATGTCGAGCCCGCCGAACTCCGACTTCGCCGCCTCAAACAGGCGGCGCACGTCGGCCGATTGCGATACGTCGCCCTGGACGGCGACGGCGCGGCCGCCACGGTCCTCGACCTCCGCGACGACACGGTCGGCGCCTTCCCGTGACGAGGCGTAGTTGACGACCACCGCGGCACCGGCCGTGGCAAGACCCTTGGCAATGGCGGCGCCGATACCCTTGGACGCGCCGGTGACGATGGCGACCTTGCCGTTCAGCTTGCTCATCAATCTCTCCTTTGTCGACGATGAGCGGTATTTAATGATGATCAAAAAGCGTATTAGGATCATAATGATCCATTCTTTCGTGCCTAGAATTCTGGAATGACCACCATTCTCGAAAAGACCGCCGGTCTCGTCGCCTTCGTCCGAACCGTCGATGCCGGCTCATTCCATGCCGCCAGCCGGTTGGTTGGCTCGAGCCCATCGGCGGTGTCGAAAAGCGTGGCACGGCTCGAGCGGCGGCTCGGGGTCAGGCTGATCCAGCGCTCGACGCGTCGGCTCGGGCTCACCAGCGAAGGCCTCGCCTACTACGAGCGGGTGGCGCCGCTGCTCAGGGCGCTGGACGATGCCGAAGACATCGTCCAGGTGGCCGATACGGCGCGCGGCCTGCTGCGCGTCACAGCGCCGGTCGAGCTCGGGCGCGGCCTGATCGCGACATGGGCGCAGGCGTTCCTTGCGCAGCATGGCGAAGTGAAAGTCGAGCTCAGCGTCACCGATCGGCACGCCGATCTGATCCGCGAAGGCTATGACGTTGCCGTGCGCATGGGGGCGCTGTCGGACACGGGGCTGGTTGCCCGCAAGATCGCCAATCTGCCGATCGTGCTGGTGGCCTCGCCGGCGTATGTCGAGCGGCGCGGCCGTCCGGCATCAGTCGAGGATCTGGCGAACCATGACTTCATCCGCTACCAGATGGCCGGCCGGCCTTATCCGGTCACCTTTGCCGACGGTACGATGATCGTGCCGGATGGGCGGCTCGATACCGATGATGGCGGCGCCATCCGCAATGCAGCACTTGCCGGTGCTGGAATAGCGCATCTGATGCGGTTTGCGGTGCAGGGCGATCTCGACGCGGGCCGCTTGGTCCGTATCCTGCCCGAGGTGGCAATGCCGACCATGCCGGTGCATATCGTCCATGCCTACGGGCGGCAGCTACCGGTCCGGGCACGGCTCTTCGTCGACTTCCTGGCGAGCCAGATGGCGGCGCTGACGCGATAGGGCAGACGCGGTCTGACGCAAGCACCCAGGTTTGGCAGAGACCAACCGTGCCGGCCGGTGCGAACCACCTTTACCGGAAGCTAGAAGGTGATCTTCACTGAATCGGCGCTGCGTTTGGCCGGGCCGTGGTGGACGGCCTCGATATTGTTGCCGTCGGGATCGAGCAGGAAGGCGGCGTAATAGCCGGGATGGTAGGATCGCTCGCCCGGCGCACCATTGTCGGTGCCGCCGGCCTCAAGCCCGGCCTTGTAGAAGGCTTCGACCATCGCACGGTCCTTTGCCTGGAAGGCAAGGTGATGGCGCCCGGTCAGCTTTCCCAGGGCCGCCGGGCTGTCGGGGCTGGAAATGAACAGTTCGTCGGCCCAAAAATAATCATCGCCGGCGCCACCGATCGGTATGTCGAGCACGTTGAGAACAGCCTCGTAGAAGCGGCGGCTGGCCTTGAGATCCCTGACCACCAGGTGGAGGTGGTCGATGAGACGGCCGCGATGAAGTTCCATACCCGATAGCTCCTGATGGCCAGGCTGGAAATCTAGCTCGGGACGATGCACGGTCAATGCATTGGAGCAGTTGAGCGGCGCAATTTTCTGACTGGATAAAAAATGCAACCGGATTGTCGGATTCAAAACATCTCCAACGTCCTTCGGACGCAAGCGGCTCGGCGAAGCTCGAAAAAGTCGTGCCGTATCAACGCTTCCGGCATGGGAGAAAATTGAAATGAGCCTTCCCTATCGTTGGGTTATCGTCGCGGCTGGCGCGCTGATGACCTGTGTCGCTCTCGGGGCGATGTTCTCACTGGCGATCTTCCTCGAACCGATGGCGCTCGACACACAATGGTCGCGCGCCGGCATATCGAGCGCGATGACGCTGAACTTCCTGGTAATGGGCCTCGGCGGCTTCGCCTGGGGCGCCATTTACGACCGCTTCGGCGCCCGCATCGTCGTCATGACCGGCGCCGTGCTGCTCGGCCTGGCGCTGGTGCTGGCCAGCCGCACCGGTTCGCTGCTCGTTTTCCAGTTGGCCTACGGCGTGCTCGTCGGCCTCGCGGCAAGCGCCTTCTTCGCGCCGATGATCGCGCTGACCTCCGCCTGGTTCGAAACGAACCGCAGCCTCGCCGTCTCGCTGGTCTCGGCCGGCATGGGCGTGGCGCCAATGACCATCTCGCCCTTCGCGCGCTGGCTGATTTCGGCCTACGACTGGCGCACCGCGATGTTCGACATCGGCATAACCGCGTGGGTGCTGCTACTGCCGGCCGCGCTTCTGGTGCGCCAGCCGCCCAAACCCGCGGCCGACGACGCTGCCCCAAGCGTTGCCGCCGAGGGTGCCGGCATGGCCGTTCCGCAGGCGCTGCGCTCGCCGCAATTCATCGTGTTGGGACTGACCTTCTTTGCCTGCTGCGCGGCCCATTCCGGGCCGATCTTCCATATGGTGAGCTATGCGATGCTGTGCGGCATTGCGCCGATGGCAGCGGTCAGCATCTACAGCATCGAGGGCCTGGCAGGGCTGGGTGGCCGGCTGCTTTACGGCGTGCTCGCCGACCGGCTTGGCGTTAAGCCGGTGCTGATCACCGGGCTGGCCATACAGGCCGTGGTTATCGCCGCCTATCTGGCGGTCAGCGAGCTTGGTCAATTCTACACGCTGGCCATCATCTTCGGCGCCACCTATGGCGGCGTCATGCCGCTCTATGCGGTGCTGGCGCGCGAATATTTTGGCCAGCGCATCCTCGGCACGGTGTTCGGTGCCGTAACCATGCTGTCCAGCCTCGGCATGGCTTTCGGCCCGCTCGCCGGCGGCATGGTGTTCGATGCCTATGCCAGCTATTCCTGGCTGTTCATCGGCTCGGCCCTTGTCGGGCTTGGCGCGATGGCGATTGCGATCGCCTTCCCGCCGCTGCCGCGCAGGGAGTTGCAACCGGCTTAAAGCAGGATCGGCGGAAAAGGGCGGCCGCTTGGATGGCAAGCGGCCGCGATCCAAAATAGCTGGTGCGTTTCCAAGGAAGCGGGCTGGCTCGTGCTCGGTTCGATATTCTGAAAGAGAATTGCTATGCTTGCAGGGCCACCACCTCGGCGCCATCAAGCGTGTAGCGCGCATAGCGGAAATCGCGAATTCTCGCCAATCTGTCGCCCGCCCATTCCAGCAGGATAAAGTATTTTGCCCCTCCGGCCGGGTCATCCGGATCGATCACAAGAATGGCTGGGTGCCGATCGACCAGGCCTGGAAGCAGTTGCCAATCGTGGATACCCGCGTAATTGTGGAAGTATCGGCCCACTTTCGCGCGGCCGCTCGCCCGGAGCCGGTTGACGAGGTCAAGCCGCACGTCCTCGGCCAGCATGTCGCGGATCGTATCGAAGTCGCGGGCGTTGAACCGCTCTACATAGGCTGCCAGACGCACTCGTTCGGGCTCGGCCAACACCGGCACAGGCCGGTCGTCAGGCTCGCCGGCGACCTCGCGCAGGCGCAGACGGCCGCGATGCAGTGCGGCTTTTACCGCTGGAACGCTGCTGTCGATAATGTTGCCGATCTCTTCGATCGTATAGCCGAGCACATCCATCAGGATGACGCTGCTACGCTGCGCCGCGGGCAGCCGCATGAAGGTCTGCAGGCTTGCGGCTGCAGTGTGTCGGCCCTCGGCCGACATGCCGGGGTCAGGTATCATATCGATATCCTCGACGGCATGCGCGGCATCCGCCCTGGCGCGACGGCGCAGGTGGTCGAGCGCTGCATTGTGCGCGATGCGGAACAGCCAGCCCTCGACATTGGCTATCGGCCCGCTCCCGGGGAACGCCTCGAGCGCCTTGACCGTAGCTTCCTGGACGACATCCTCGGCATCGATCACCGAACCGGTCATGCGGGCGCAATAACGGTGCAGTTTCGGCCGCAATTCGCCGAGCAGCCGGTCAAATGGCTCCCGTCCTTCTGGCGTGCCGATTGCGGATCCGGTCATCGCACAAGCGTCGATTTCATGCGTATCTCCCAGGCAGAGGCGCCCGCCATTGCGGGCAGCGTCCTATAGACGCTCGACGATGGCAAAAGGATTCGGTCGAAAAAACTTTCTTTAGCTGGAATCCTTTGGTGGTGCCTCCGCGTCACTGGATCACGGGCCCGCGAGACTGGCGGGCCATCTGTTCAAGCCGGAGGCGTCATAATCATGAGCAAGCAAAGTGCGGGATCAACGAAGATCTGGGTTCTCGCCCTCACGTCGATAGGCTCCTTGATGGTCGTTCTCGATGCGATGGTCGTGGCGACCGCATTAAGTACGATGCGGGTCGAACTCGATGCCTCGCTGGAGACGCTGCAATGGACGATGAACGCGTACAATTTGAGTTTTGCCGTCCTGCTCATGACCGGGGCGGCGCTCGGTGACAGGTTCGGCCGCCGCCGCATCTTCATCGCCGGATTGGCGCTGTTCGTCGCAGCGTCCGTTGCCTGCGCGCTCGCTGGAAATGCCGGATTGCTGATTGCGGCCCGCGCGGTTCAGGGCGCGGGTGCCGCAATGGTCATGCCGCTGGCCATGGCGCTGCTGAGCGTCGCTTTTCCTCCGGAGGAACGAGGCAAGGCGCTGGGTATCTTCAGCAGCATCACCGGCCTGGCCCTGATCATCGGCCCGATGGCGGGCGGTGCGATCTCCGAAGGCCTCTCCTGGCACTGGATCTTCTGGCTCAATGTTCCGGTCGGCATCGTTCTCATCCCGCTGGTGCTGCGTCGGATTCCGGAGAGTCACGGGCCGGGCACGGCAATCGATGTCCTCGGCGTCGTCCTGGTAACTGCGGCGGCATTTGGAGTGGTCTGGGGTCTGATGCGCGGCAACATCGTGGGCTGGAGCAGCTCTGAAGTGCTGTCGGCGCTGACGGCCGGGCTGGTTCTCGCCATCGCATTCGTCCTTTGGCAGTTGCGTACCCGTGAGCCCATGCTGCCTTTGCGGTTTTTTCGGGCGCGCGCATTCTCCTCGGGCGTAGGGGCGAACTTCCTGCTCTGCGCCGCCATGTACGGCCTCGTATTCCTGTTGCCGCAGTTTCTGCAGTTTTCCCAGAGCCGCGGGCCGCTCGGCGCCGGCATGGGATTGCTGCCCTGGACCGCCACGCTTTTTGTGGTCGCACCGATCGCCGGCAGCCTGATCAACCGCGTCGGCGAGCGGTGGCTTGTGGTGGCCGGATTGATCCTGCAAGCGGCTGGAATGGCCTGGCTGGCGCAGATCGCAGCACCTGATCTGCCCTACATCCAGCTCGTCGCGCCGCTGATCATTACCGGCGCAGGCGTATCGATGGCCATGCCTGCCGCGCAGAATGCGGTCCTCAATGCGGTCGCCCGGCCGGAGGTCGGCAAGGCTGCCGGCACGTTCAATACATTCCGCTTCCTCGGTGGCGTATCTGGGATCGCGATCGCCGGTGCAGTGTTCGCCGGGACCGGAAGCTTCGCGTCCACCGACGCGTTCAGTGATGGCTTCACCTCGGCAATCGACGTTTCCGCTCTGCTCTCACTCGCAGGTGCGCTCGTCGGAATGGGGCTGCCGGAGCGTCGCGCAGTGGTGGTCGCGAATGCCAGCAAGGAGGCGTAACTCGGAGGCGGGAAGCTTGCGCGTGAGTGGGTGCCGCGAAGCAGCCCCCTCCTTCAACACGCCCTCCTATTGCCCGGCGGATGCGAGGGTGCCGCTCGCCATGAGACCCCACAGATGGTCGGCGCTCAGGTGCCTGCGGATCCATCATAGGCCACGCGTCCGAGGCTGAGGACCACGATCCTGTCGGCCAGCGCCCGCACCGTGGAGAGATCATGCGTGACGAGGATGACGCCGGTGCTGCTGGCGGCGATCGAGCGGACGAGCTTCGCGGCGGCGGCGAGCATGTTGCATCGCAGCACCCCTGCCGCCGAAATTGGTCGGCCAAGGCAGCGTGTGAAAATCGTCAAAAATGGACAATTCGGGCTGGTTCCCGCTGTTTTTTGTGCTTTATTAGTCGCGTCTCACGTTCCTGTTTCAAATATGTCAACTTTTTGTGTTGCGTTGCACAATGGTGGCCCTATTCTCGGTGAGGGGGGCGCTACCGATTGGAAATGCGCCGTGAACGACGCCGCCATGTTGACCGATTGGCAGTTTCGCCGTCCCGCCGGCGTACGCCGCTAATGGGAAATGCGCGCGACACCCAATTGGACGCGCTGAGGGCCATCGCCGTGACGATGGTGCTGTACGCCCACTTCTTCGCGGCCGGCGGGGCCTCGTTCTGGGGTCATATTGGCGTGCGTCTGTTCTTCGTGCTGAGCGGCTTTCTGATCACGCGACTGCTGCTGGAAGCCAGAGTGGCCGCCGAATTCGAAACCGGACCGGCGCTGAAATCCTTCTATATCAGGCGGGCGCTGCGGATATTCCCGCCCTATTTTGCGGTGTTGGGTTTCGTCTGGCTGGTGGACCTGGAGCAGTCCAGGGGGTCGCTGGCCTGGCATGCGCTCTATCTGTCGAACTTCTGGTACGCATCGCAGAATGAATGGACGCCCTGGCTGCTCTGCCATTTCTGGAGCCTGAGCATCGAGGAGCAGTTCTACATCGCCTGGCCGCTGATAGTCCTGCTGGCGCCGCGCTGGCGCCTGGAAACGATCTGCATCGGCGTTATCGCGCTGTCGCTGGCCTATCGCTTTTATTGGCCGATCGCGGGAACGCCCAGCCTGGCGCGCGACCTGCTGCCGCCGGCGTCGATGGATGCACTGGCGTCAGGCGCGCTGCTCGCCGCCTACAGGTCAAGAGCTGCTGGCTTGCCGCAATGGCTTCGAGTTGGCTGGCCGGGGCTCGCTGCGGCGTTTTTCGTTCTGCAGTGGTTTGCGCCGGCGCCGGCAAATCCGGTGCAGGAATGGGGCCTCTGGCTGCTGTTGCAGATCCTGCCTGTCGCGCCGCTGGTGGTCATCGTTGCAAACTGTTCAACGGGCATTGGCGGTCGCGTCGGAAAACTTCTCGAACTGCCGCCGCTGCTCGGTTTTGGCCGCATCAGCTACGGCGTCTATCTCTACCATCCGATAGTGCTGGCGCTGGTCGTCAAATCGCAGCCGTGGATTCCGCTCAACGTCTCGGAGCAAGGGCCTGGGCGGTTCCTGGTGGCGGGAACGGCAACGCTCATGCTGGCCTCGGCTTCGTGGCTGCTTTTCGAAAAGCCGCTCAACAGCCTCAAGCGCCACTTCCCCTATGTTGCTCGAAGAGTCCCAGGCGCCGCCCCGGCAGGCATCGACGTGGGCAATGCCGGATGGCTTACGGCCGGAGCATATCTGGGTGGACCGCCTGATGGCCCCTCACGCTTGCCACGCAAGCTGCAACGAACCGATCGGGGCTGATCATGGCTGCTCCCTTAGTCTCCGTTCTGCTGCCGATCTACAATGCGGGACCTTATCTGGCAGCTGCGCTGGGCAGCATGCTGCGCCAGGATTACAAGCATCTTGAGGTCATCGCCATCGATGACGGCTCGACCGACAACTCGCTGCAGATCCTGCGGAAATACCGCCAGGCCGACAGCCGCATCTCGATCGTCTCACGCGAAAACCGCGGCCTGATCGCAACGCTGAACGAAGGCTTGGCCATGGCCCGCGGCGATCTGGTCGCCAGGATGGATGCCGACGACATCGCCTATCCCCAACGCCTGTCGCGGCAGGTAGCACTGTTCGACCAGCAGCCTGACCTCGCTCTGTGCGGCGCAAGCTCCGATACCTTGCTCGGCAACCGCATCGTTAGGGGGTCGCCCGATCCGATATTCCACGACAATAGCCTGCGCATATTGTCGATGTTCTTCACGATCTTCATGCATTCAACGGTCGTTTATAACCGGAAGGTCATCGAAGACGGCGTTCTACATTATGACGAGAGCTATAAGCACGCCGAGGATTTCGACCTGTTCAGGCGACTGACCGACCGCTACCCGGCGGCCATGATCCCCGAAAGCCTGATCGCTTATCGAATCCATAACGACAGCGTGACCAACCGGCACAAGCGCGAAATGCGCAGGACGCATTTGAAGATCGTCGCCGAGAACCTCGAGCGCGAAGGACTCGCACAAGAGACGCAAGACCTCCGCGCCATCGGTGAGGTCCTGTCGATGGAGACGATTCGCCGTGCCGCCGAATGGATCCTCGCGCTGGAAGAAAGGATAGCCGCGCTTCCGGCCGAGACGAGGCCGAGCTACCAGGCCGGCACGCTGAACCTGTTCTATTTCCTCTATCAGCTGATAGCGGGAGAAAGGCAGCCGCTGCTGATGCATGAATTCCTGACACGGACGGCGAAATGGAAGCTCATCCGGCGCCGCGAGCAGTACGTGTTTCGCACCGGTGCTTTCGCGCCGCGCTTCAGTCTCGCCTCGATGTCGGTCACCAGGCAGGTGGATGCCCTGTCGCGGTATCTGCAGTCCGTGCCGGCCGCGGCGGTGTTGCCTTCGAACCAGTTGAGCTAGCAACCCATGTTCGTCAAATCGCACCAGCTCCAGCAACGCGGCCGCTCGATGATGCCGGCGGCCATGTCGCCGCGGCCGCAGCAAGGACCGGTCCCGGCGGTCAGCTTCATTGTCTGCACCCGCGACCGTGTCGCCGTACTCGAGCCCTGCATCAGCTCGATCCAGGCCGCGTGTCGTGCCCATGCCGACTTTGCCGCCGAGCTGGTGGTTGTCGACAACGGCTCGACCGACAGCACGGCCAAACGCCTGGCCAGCATCGCCGAACTGTCGGACATCCCGTTCACTGCCATTTGCGAGCCGCGACCCGGATTGGCGGCCGCGCGCAACGCCGGGCTGGAGCGGGCGCGGGGCCGCGTCCTGGTCTTCGTCGATGATGATTGCGCGGTCCACAAGGATTATCTGCGCGATCTGCAGCGGCACTATGCGGCCGGCGAACGGGTCATCCGCGGTGGCCGCGTCGAGCTTGGCGATCCCCGCGACCTGCCGTTCACCATCAAGCGGTCACCGGTGCGCGCGCGGCTCACGCCGGATGTCCATCCTGGTGGCTTCGTGCTCGGCTGCAATATGACGATGCACCGCGATGTTGCCGCCCGAATCGGGCGTTTCGACGAACGCTTCGGCGCCGGCGGCCCGCTGCGCTCCGCGGAAGATACGGACTATCTCGTCCGGGCCGTGCTGCTCGGCATTCCGGTCGAATACGTGCCCGACATGACCATCTATCACCATCACGGCCGGCGCGACCGCAAGGCCATCGAAAAGCTGCATCGCGATTACAGCATGGGCAATGGCGGGCTTTGCCTGAAGCATATCCGCCACGCGCCGTGGCTGCTTCGGCATTTCTACTGGTCGATGAGGGCAGCCTTGCGCGAACTAAGGAAAGGCCCGCTGTTCGATCGTGAACTCAAGCTGTCGCACTGGCCGATCATCGGCATGAATCTGCTCGGCGCGGCCAAGTTCGCGGTGCTTTTGCTGGCGAGATCGCCAAAGACAACGGAAATGCGACAGGAGCAGCAGGCAAATGCCGAAGCGAGGTGATCCGTCATCATGCGACTGATGCCGCCCTGCCTGCCGATGCTGCGCCGCGCGCTCGGGCAAAAGCAGTTGCGCCTGCTTCCGGCCGTCGTGGTGCTCGGGCTGCTCAGCGCCGCGCTCGAAGGCTTCGGCATCGGCCTGATCATCCCGTTGCTGAACATAATCATGGGGCAACAGGGGCAGACCGGCATGGCTGGTTTTTCCGCCGTCTTCCAGCATGTCGGAGCGAGCCTGAGCGAGCGCGACCGGCTGATCGCCATATCGGTCGCCATCCTCGGCTCGATCGTTCTGAAAAATCTGTTCGCCTACGCCAACACGCTGCTGACCACCTTCATCTACGGCAAGGCCAGCCATTCGATCCGCAGCGCGCTGTCGGAGCAGCTGCTTAGGGTAGGCTACCCGTTCTTCCTGCAGCAAAGCCCTGGACGGCTGCTCAACATCATCTCCAACGAATCCTGGCGGGCCTCGGATGCCATCCAGATCACGCTGGGTGCAATCGTCAACGCATCGGCCGCGATCATCCTCCTCACCTTCCTGCTGCTCCTGTCGTGGCAGATGACGTTGCTGGTCACGCTGGGCCTGGCGCTGGTGCAGGTCGCGCACGCCATGCTGTCCGCCAATCTGAAGGCGCCGAGCCGCAGCGTCGCCTCCCGCAACAGTCAGCTCGCCTCACAGATGCTGCATCTGGTGCATGCCGGGCGGCTGATCCGCATCTTCGGCCAGGAGCAACGCGAGAAGGCGGCATTCGACCAGGCATCGGATGCGGTGCGCCGGGCGGCGTTCGTGCTTTTGACGCGTCAGGGAGCGTTGCCGCCGCTGACCGAGGTTCTGCACGCCATGCTGTTCCTGGCGGTGGTGATCGGCGCCTGGTTCGCCAATGTTTCCTTCCCGCTGATCGTCGCCTTCGTCATCCTACTCTACAGGCTGCAGCCCTATATGCGGTCTTTGCAAATGGCCTGGACACAGCTGCAGGGCCTGAGCGGATCGCTGGAAGAGGTGACGTGGATGCTGGACCCATCCGACAAGCCCGCGCCGCCGCAAGGCAGCGCAGCGTTCCCCGGGCTCAGCCAAGGCATCAAGTTCGAGGACGTCACCTTTACCTATTCCGGCTCGGAGCAGCGCGCGGTGGTGCTGCATGCGGCGAGTTTCGATATCCGCAGCGGCCGCTCGACCGCGCTGATCGGCCGGTCGGGCGCCGGCAAGACGACGATCGTCAACCTTTTGTGCCGCTTCGTCGAACCGGATAGCGGTAGGATCCTCGTCGATGGATCGCCGCTGGACCGCATCGACCCCAGCCAGTGGCGAAAGCACATTGCGCTTGCCAGCCAGGAACTGGAACTGGTCGACGGCACGATTTTCGAAAACATTGTCTACGGCCAGGACGCGGCCTCATCCGACGATGCCGAGCGCGCGGCAAAACTGGCCGAGGCGCATGGCTTCATCGAGCAACTGCCGCAAGGCTACAGGACCGTCGTCGGCTACCGCGGCGTCAATCTCTCGGCGGGACAGCGGCAGCGGATCGCACTGGCCAGGGCCCTGGTGCGCGATCCCGATATCCTGATCCTCGACGAAGCCACCAATGCGGTAGACGGACTGTCGGAGGCGGCGATCGTCGAGACGCTGAAGTCGCGCGCCGGCCGCCGCACCACCATCGTCATCAGCCATCATCGCAGCACCATCTCGTTCTGCGACGACGTGGTGATCCTGAGCCACGGCCGCGTGAAAAAGCAGGCGCCGTTCGCCGCGCTGGCGACGCTCAGTATGGACGAGCTTTACCAGCACGAGGCGCTGGAGGGCTGAGGCCTCGATCCTGCTGCGCGCATTCTGGCCGTCGTGCCGGGTGCAAAGCCAAGCATCTCAGGGGCGAGGAGCCCTCCGCCATGCCTCTCTGCAGGATTTCTGGGATGATGAGTGATCCCGAGCTTACCCCGCTTTCGATCTGGACCATACAGAACCAAGGGTCCGCCTGCCAAATCCAGCAATGGCGAGCGGACCCCAATCAGCGCATGAAGGGACTGATTCTGCGCCGATGTCTCCTCGAGGAGGTGACGCCATCAACTGAAGACGGGCGCAGTTGTTCCCGAAGTTGCCTGTGCACGGGACCATTGCGCAGGCAGGTCAGACTTAGGTCCCTGCGAACGGGCATCGCTGGCTGTGAGTGAAGATCGGATCGGCTCGGCGGTAGCGAAACTTCGTCCGGAGATAGATGCAGCCATCGGGTTCCGGGGCATGCGGCTCGGCGCTGATCATGGGCGTCGATCGATCCCCGCACGGCTGATGCGGAGGGCGCCTGCATTCCTGCGGAATGCGCATCCAATCCGGCGCCAACTGAAGTTGTCCAGGCGGTACAGGGCCCCAGCGGTCGTCAAGCTGTTGCTAATATGCAGCACAGGCAGCGCTCTATGAACAGCGTCGCTTGGAACCGCTACCTCCGGCCAACCGTTGGTGCCACAATGACAAAATAAAAAAGTGAGGCTGACGATGGACCCGCGGCAAAACAACACGTTGGAGATCTGGTGTCTTGCAGCCGTTCCGCTGTCACTGCTCCTTACGGTGCTATTAGCCGGATTTATTCTTTAGCCGAACCCAACGAGGCGGGCTTGGCCTTCCTGCGAACGTCGCTTGGCAATCAGCGGCAAGATGGCGTCCGGCTATTTTTTGGGAGCCGTTACCAACTGGATTTGTCGCTCGCCGGGGGCGCTGTTGCGCGCAACCACGACCCGATCGCGACCCTCACCCTTGGCCTCGTAGAGCGCATGATCCGCGGCATTTGTGAGTTCGGCCCAGCCCGCTCCGTGGTCGGGGTAAGCGGCCACCCCGAACGAAACGGTAACAGTGCCCAGCGTCCTGCCTCGATGCGCCAGGTGAAGCTGTCTGATTGCCTGGCGCAGCGCCTCCGCCCGCTCAGCACCCTCTTCAAGCGAGCACCCCGGCATCACAAGGGCGAATTCCTCGCCGCCATAGCGCGATACGACATCGCTATCCCTGGCATGCTCGATCAAGGTGGCGGCAACTTGCTTCAACACCAGGTCACCGGCCTCGTGGCCGAACGTATCGTTGAACTGTTTGAAATGATCGACGTCAAGCATCATGACGACCAATGGCTGACCCGAGCGCTCCATTCGGCGCAGTTCACGGCTGCTGGTCTCCTCGAGATAACGCCTGTTGAACAGACCGGTATTCGGATCGCGGATCGATTGCTGCCGCAGCGTCTCGCGCAGGCGCAGATTGGCCAGCGCCAATGCCAGCGTGTCGACGACGCCGCGCAGGATCTGCTGCCTTTCAGCGAGCCATTGCGGTTTGTCCGCCGCATTCGGTTCACACAAATGCAAGATGCCCAGTGTTTCGCCTTGCGCCGCCAGCGGCATGCAGACGTAACCCTTGCCGCCATTCTCGGTGATATGGGCGCAACGCGGCGACAACATGCCCGGGCCGGCGACATGCTCCTGGCCGCGCCGCAACGCCCAGCAGTCTTCCGGCGCAAATTGGCCAGCGCTCGACCGGACGGCGCCCCAATGCGCTACCTCTTCCACCAGGTTACGCGAGGCGCTGGTCAGGTGGACGGTTCCGCTTAAGCCGCCGAGGAACTCGGCCATGGCGGTGCCGACCACTGAAAACGCTTCAGGAAACGTAACGCAGGCCTGCAGCAGCTCCCCCAGCTTCACCAGACGGGACGTTGTTTCCGACTTCTCGTGCAATTCGCGGTTCAGCCCCGCCAGCTGATTGGCACGCTCGTTCACAACGCTCTCCGCGCGGCGCAGTTCGCTGATGTCGTTGAGCGTGAGGACGAGGCTTCCGTCCGACTTGCTGAGCGGACTGCAACTCGCGATCACCGGCAAATGCGAGCCGTCCAATTTGGTCAAGCGCACTTCGCCCTGGTGTTGGCGGCCCGAGGTCAAGGCCAGCTCGATGGGAGACGTCCCGGCGGCGAATTCGTCGCCTTTCGGATCACGTATCGTCATGACCGAGCGCCACTCCTGGCCGACGATCTTGTTGGCGCGCCGCCCGATCATCGAGACCGCCGCGGGATTGACGCTGGCAATCCGGCCATCACCGTCGAGGACGGCAATGCCTTCAGCCGCCGTCTCGACGATATCCTCGATGTGGGCCCGCGCCGATTCCAGTTCGGCGGCCATCATGTTGAAGCCGTGCGCCAGCTGCCCGAACTCATCTTTGCCGGTGTAGCTTACACGCGTCATGGCATTGCCTTTGGCCAGCGATTCCATGCCTCCCATCATGCCAGAAAGGCCGGTACCGAAACGACGCAGCAGTACAGCGGCGAATCCCGCCGCAACCAGCATGGCGGCTGTCGCGCTGAGGCCAACCAACCAAAGCATGTTGCTGGTGCGCCGTTCGGCATCGCCTAGCAACGGGTCGTATTCCAGGAGCACGGCACCGATGATCGTGTCCTCGGGATGTTCGATCGGAACGACCAGCATGTCGTTGGCCTCATGAGCATCCTCAAACCTGCGGGAGATGCCATCTTTCAGAGTCTGGCCGACTTCATCGCCGGCGTCGTGATCGAACTTGTCGCCGACCTTGTGGTCCTCGTCGGAAGCGTGAGCCAGAAGGACCTTGTTGCGATCGACGATCAGGAAATCCCTGCGCGAACCATGGTGCTGATGCTCCAAAAACTCCCGGAGCGCGTCGGGTCGGTCGAACAGCGACGGCACCCCATCGGATGACCTGAACACGATCGTGTTGGCCAGTTCGCGCGCGACATTGGTCGCTTCGGTCAACCCCAACGCCCTGATCGCCGCCATCTGCGTGAAAATCGCAACGCCGCCGACCACCCCGATCAAAGCCGCGGCGGCCATCATACTGAGAAGGATCTGGCTTTTGATGCGCACGTCACAGGCCCACTGAGAACGACAGCATCATAGATGCCCGATCAAGCCAGCATTTCATTTCCCGCCTTTTATTACCAAATGCTTATCAACGTCCTAACAATTAGCCTGCCCGAAGGCCGGGTTTCGATCGGGTCGGTACGCGGCGCTTGCCCACCGGACCGGTGCGAGGCTGCACATCTGACCTCGCACAGCCCCGGTACGTTTCTTACACAATCTCTGATTGGTGGACTCGCCCGACGCCATCGACGTTAATTTTGCGTTAGCGACAGGAGGGGGGAGATCGCTAAAGGGAGGAAGAAAATGAAAGAAAACTACGATCTGACGATCGACTACGACGACGACGAGCCTTACGACAACAAACCCTACGATCTGGTCACATTCGCGAGAAAGCACGGGCTCAACATGCGAGCCGCCGAGCTTCTCCTTTTCGCCAAGGGTCCGTCCCGAGCGGCCTGCGATGCCGCGGCCAGGGCTTTTCTCGCGGCAGTCGCCGCACAAGCTATGAGACAATCGGCGCGGTAGGTCTCACAAAACCATTGCTGACACGGCCTGCCGTGTCAGCAACCCGACGGACAGCGCTGGAAATTCCGGGCCGTTTCCAACAAGATGCCTGAGCATCCGGGAACGGCCTGAAATGTGCAATCTTTACAATATCACGACCAGCCAGGAGGCCATTCGCCAGTGGACCCGCGCCTTGCGCGATATCCTCGGCAATCTCGAACCCTCCATCGACATCTATCCCAACCAGCCAGGCCCGGTGGTGCGCAATGCGCCGGACGGCGAACGCGAATTAGCCAATCTGCTGTGGGGCATGCCGACGCCACTGGAGCGGGTCAAGGGCAAGGCCGACTACGGCACCACCAACATCCGCAATCCGCAATACGGCCACTGGCAGCAATATCTCGGCATCGAGAACCGCTGCGTGGTGCCCGTCACCAGCTTCGCCGAGCCCAGCCCGACGCCCGGCGACAAGGACCCCGAGACCGGCATTCAGCGCAACTTCTGGTTTGCACTCGGCGAGGACCGCCCGCTGTTCTTCTTTGCCGGCCTGTGGACGCGCTGGCAGGGCATTCGCAAGGTCAAGGACGGCCCCGCCGAGCACCAGGTCTATGGCTTCATGACGACCAGGCCCAACGCGCTGATCGCGCCGATCCACGACAAGGCAATGCCGGTGATCCTGACCACGCCGGAAGAAACCGAGGCTTGGCTCAGCGCGCCATGGTCGGAGGCAAGACACCTGCAGCGCACGGCGCCCGATGACGCGCTAGTGATCGTCGACAAACCGGCGACGCAGATCAAGTTTCCGCAGCAGGCGCCGGCGCAAGGCTCATTGTTTTAGCGCTTGAATTTCTGCAGCACCCAGATGTAGCCCTTGGGCGGATGATCCTGGTCGATGAACTGCGTCTTCACCGTCGTGTCCTTGCGGCTGCATCGCTTGCACCTGAACCTGATCGCTTCCAGCGGTTTGTTCCAGCCCACCACCTGGGCCACGTCATTCGCCCTGAAGCGCCCGACGTGGTAGCAGTGGCCGCACTCCACGATAAGCAGCATGTTGGCCTTGGCGGCACGCCCAACGCTGTCCATCGGCCCGGCCATGGCTCATTTCCGGGTCGAGTAATCCTCGGGGAGGGGAAGCAGGCCAAGCTCCGCCATCCGATAATCGGGCTCCTTCTCCGCTACGCTGGCCAGCACCTCGTGCAATTTCTCGACAAGCCCGTAAAGCTGCCAGAACAGCTCGCCATGCGCCTTCAGATGCAGCTGGGACGACAGCACCGTCCGGCGCAGGCTCAAAGCGTCCCTGATGATCGCCTCCGCATCCCTCGCCGACAGCCTGTCGAACCGGCTTTTTCGTCTGCCCATCGCGGCTCTCCTCGATTTGTGAGCAACCGCCCCGCCTACTGACAAATAGGAAGGCATTCCTCGCCAAGTCAATTCGCTCTTGACATTTTTGTTCCCGTTTTGTTCAATTTGAACAGAAACTATCGGAGGCATCGCCATGGATCACATCGTGACGCTGGACAGCCGCCAGGAGGCTGCGCTGCAGGCCATCGCCGACAGGTTCATTGCCCAGCACCAGGGCGATGCGGTGAAGGCGCTGAAGGAGATGATTGTGCTGAATGGGCATTTGCAGGAACGGCTGGATGCGGTGGAGAGCCGGCGTCGGGCGAGAGGCTAAGAGTTGCCGAAATGCGCATCTCAGCAGAGCACCGATCCATCTGCATTCTCAGGCCGCTGCTACAGACTTTGTGCTGATTCTGAACAAATCAAGCTCATTTAATAACGTAACCATGTCGGTTGGGATATCATCCTTATTCATCGCATCAATGATACGAGAGTCTGTCAGGGTAATACCATATTGATCTTTCACCCGCTGTCGATATTGACGAAGGACCTCCTTGCCCGAAACCAGAGTCATCCTTGAACCAATACTAGCCCAGCGAGCCTCGAACGAAGAGATTACGGGCTTATAGATGCTCGACGCGTCGTCGCCTCTTTTGCGAAAGAACTCAAGACGCCGCGCCATCAACTGAGAAAACACGTCGTCCCTCATCGGCCGAGTTATCGCGTCTAAAATGGCTTCTGAGGTCACCTCTTCCGAACTGCGTAATTCCGACGTATCTCGACGCACGCCGAGAGTCCGGTACACAGCTCGATCAAGAGCCGATGGGACAAGAAGATAATTTTCTATCTCCTTTCGTTCAAGCACTCTCGCCAGTAGAAGGCCGGCATCGAGAGTTTCTACCACATCAGCGATTTGTTCCTCGCAGAAGTAATCACGATCGTAGATCGCCCCTATCATAAGCGGAGCACCAAGTGCTTCGGCGATGCCCGATGCAAGGATTGTGATCTTTTGCCAAGAGCCAAAGCCTCCCGACGCCAAAGGGATAATTCCAGTGCCTGAACTCAACTCCTGCATCCCGATCTTACGTGCGAGACGCCGAAGTAGCCGGAAATCATTGAGGCCCTCGACAAAGAGGATTCTACGGCTCTTCGCAAGCGCGGTGAGAGTTATGTTGTGAGAGGAGCCAACAGCATCAAGCGCACGCTGAATACCGGATATGTTTCGTATGCGCTCTCCAGATTGGCGGTGCTTGTCGATCATTACGATCTCACTCGGATCGGCCTCGGCAATTATTTCACTCGAGTGAGTGGCGATCATTACGTCTGCCCCGGCGTCCCGCATAATGCCTAGCAGTTGGCGTTGGACATCGGGATGTAGGTACACTTCGGGCTCATCCACCACGATGAGAGAATTTTCGGTCGCGCGAGATAGGTGTGTTAGGAGTTGGCACCATATCTGGAAGCCAAAACCGACCCAATATATCTCTCTGGTTATCCGGTCCTCCAAGCAGAACATGCTCAGTTCTCCGGAAGCATAGTCATACTCCGGGGCACTGATTTGCATTCCTGGCCACGTTCTTGCGACAAGCTCCGAGAACGCATCAAATCCGTCTGGAAAAAAATGCCAGTAGCTTCGAAAATGTCTCGATGCCCGGTGGGTAGACAAGCCGGAGACGACAGTGCTGCGCTCCCGTTTCTTTTCTCTATGTTCAACCGGCCCAAGGACGGGCACAATTATCAAAGAAATTGGGAACTCTCGCTTGAACTCTGATGCGCTTTTGACCACGCCACCATCGACAAAAGGGAGAAAGACACAGCCGCCATCTTCAGGAAAGACCAATGCAAGCGAGTTCCCATTGCTCAGTGAAAAGGTTACGCGCGCTTCAGCCCCGTTGTAGTCAGTCTGTACGTTCTCCAGAGAAATCGGAACGCTCTCTTCGGGGAGGCGGTAGCCGATATAGGAATTGTCGCCGACATACACGCGACTGGGCGGTCGAGACCAGGCGAAACGTATTGCTGCATCGAGTGTCCGAAGAGCTCCGATCAAGGTGGACTTGCCCGAGTTGTTAGGCCCAACAAGAATATTGATCTCGTTTATCGTCAGCGTGAACCGGGACAGGGCCTTGAAATTGGAGAACTCAATCCGCCTTATACGCGCGCGTTTCTGCAAGAATGCCCCCTGATTTGCGCCGGTAGCTTATATGACGAGCTTAATAAGCCAGAATCCTTTTCTGCCACTGCGGCATGGCAGAATCGACGATTCTGTCAATTTGCGTCTCTCCTAGTATCCTCTTACGAACGCGGTGGTAAGACAGGGCTCTCTACTCGAACGGCCTCCGTGTCCGCCCTCACCTCCCCATCATGACCGTGAGGCGCAGGTCTGGCCTCCCGCGTCCTACAAAACGAACTGAGCGGCACTTTCCTCCGCTTTGCGGAAGGTCCGGCACATAGACAGGACCTCAAATCCCCGACAGGCGCGCACTGGATGCTGCCCAGCGCGTGCTACTCGCACTGCCGGCGCGGCCCCCCTGAATAGGGCTGATAGCTGTTGTCTTCCGGCCGATAGGAGCGGTAGCGGCTGAAGCAGTATTGCACATGGTCGGATCAGAACTCGGCGGCGCCGGGTTCATCTGATGGCGGGTAACTCTCCACCGACGACGTATCGCTCGCCTCGACCTAGCTGCCGTCATCGGTGATGTCGAGTTAGGGCGAGATGCAGGGGCGCTGCTCTCCGCTGTAGGACGTGTAGTGTCGTCCCTTGGCCTGTAGCAGCGGTAATGGGTTCGCGACGGCTCGTGAGGGCTGGAATTCAGGTTCCGCCGGGCATGCCGCGCGACTGGCTGGCGGGCACCGGCCACCAACGCCCCTCAATGCCTCTTGAAATACTGCACCTCCCGTTCGTGCTTCTCGGCGGCCTCGCGGGTATCGAAGGTGCCGAGATTGCGGCGCTTGCCGGTCTTTTCGTCCTTCTTGCGCGAATAGAGGCGGTATTTTCCGTCTTTGAGTTTTCTGATCATCTGTCACTCCCTGAGCCGCTGCTTCCCCTTGAGGTTGCGCGCGGCTTGTTCGATCGCCGCCCTGTCGTTGCCCAGCCTGTCAATCAGTTCCTGCGCCTGTTCGCCCGATATGCCGGTGCGCACCGCCAGGGCCTCCACCGTCAAGACGTCGGAGCTTGCGACCTCGCGGGTTTCCGGCAGGGCATCGCCTGCCGTCAGCGGCAGGGCTGCCTCCCTGTCGATCTCGGCCTCGGCCCGGTGCCAGTGCCGCTCGGGATCGCCATGGATCCCGCCTTCGCGTTCCCAGATCTGGTATGCGCGCTCACGAATCTTGTCGTCCCGGTCGTCGCCCATGTTGATTTCTCCTTTGGGTATCGGATGAACGCCGAGCCAACCCGAACGATCCAAGAAATCTGCGTGATCGTTGGTCGCACAAGGCGCCATGCACTGCGGCCGCCGGCCACCTCCCGGCCCGCGCTACTCGCACTGCCTCCGCGGCCCCCCAGAATACGGCTGATAGCTATTGTCTTCCGGTCGGTACGAGCGGTAGCGGCCGAAGCAGTATTGCACGTGATCGGATGAGAGCTCGGCGGCGCCGGGTTCATCCGATGGGGCGTAGCCCTCCACCGACGACGTATCGCTCGCCTCGACGTAGCTGCCGTCATCGGTGATGTCGAGATAGGGCGAGATGCAGGGGCGCCGTTGTCCGCTGTAGGATGTGTAGCGGTTGTCGCCTGGCCGGTAGGAGCGGTAGCGGCTGGTGCACCATTCGACATGGGCGGCGGGTAGCGTCTGCTGCTCTTCCACCGCCGGCTTGATGGAGCCGGTGGTGTCGGGTGTCGAAGCTGCGGCGGTATCGGCGGGTCTCGCGGTGCGATCAACTTCCGAGGTGCGAACGGGAACCGGGCTGGCCGGGAGGCGCTCGAGGCGCTGCGAGGCCGGGTTTACCGGGCGCGGATCCTTGGCCCACAGTTCGGCGACGCTGGAGACCGGGGCGGGCGGCCGCACCGGCTTGGCTATCAATAGCCAGGTGGCGAAGGCGAGACCGCTGGCGAATACGGCGAGCGTCAGGACGAAGCCGCCAAAGATTGCGAACAAAGCTTTCATGCCGCGCTCCTTTGCCTCCCGGTTAAGGAAATGCCGAGGCGGGGAATCCGGTTCCAGGAAAGAGCGTAGTGCAGGGCACTCGAAGGAAGGCCCATCTCCGTCTCGGCTTCGCCGAGACACCTCTCCCCGCTTCGCGGGACGCGGGATCCAAGCCCTCTTAGGCGGCTTTCAGTGCAGCCCGAATTCGCGCAGTAGTTCTTCGCGGTAGCGTACGAAGCGGCTTTCGCTGCGCTCGCGCGGGCGGGGCAGGTCGATGTCGATCAGCCGCGCCGCGCCGCCTTTCTCCTTGGGCAGGATCAGCACCCTGTCGGCGAGGTAGATCGCTTCCTCGAGGTCGTGCGTCACCATTACCATGGTGACGTTCTCCTCGCTCCAGATGCGCGCCAGTTCCTCCTGCATGCCGATCTTGGTCATCGCGTCGAGCGCGCCCAGCGGCTCGTCAAGCAGCAGGATTTCGGGCTGCACGGTCAGCGCGCGGGCGATACCGACGCGCTGCGCCATGCCGCCCGACAGCTGCCTTGGAAACGCATCGCCGAATTCGGCGAGGCCGACGAGCGCGATGTAGAAGCGCGCCCGTTCCTCGGCCTCAGCCTTCGGCACGCCGCGCACTTCGAGGCCGAAGGCGACGTTGCCGAGCACCGTCAGCCAGGGCAGCAGGCGCGGCTCCTGGAAAATCACCGCGCGCTCGGCGCCGACGCCGTGCACCGGCTTGCCATCGATGGCGACGCCGCCGCTGTCGGCCGCCTCCAGTCCGGCCAGGATGCGGAGCAGCGTGGTCTTGCCCGATCCGCTGGCGCCGACGATGACCAGGCATTCACCCGAGCGGATGTCGAGATTGAGGGTCCTCAGCACGGCAAGCGAACGCCTGCCGATGCTGAACGATTTGGACAGGTCGCGTATGCTGACCTCACCGCCGCTTGTGCCGCTCATCGCGCTCATCTCCCAGCTGATTGTCTTGCCGGTTGGCCTTCTCAGTTGGTCTTGGTTTCGCCGGGCCGGTAGAGGATATCTGCTGCCTTCAGCTTACCCTTTGGCAGGCGGCCGTCGCGCTCGAGCACGCTGACCCAGAAGTCGATGTCGCGGTCCGTCGCCTTGGCCCCCTGGCGCAGCCCGAAGCCGGTCCAGTAGCGCGCCAGCTCGCCGTTCTCGCCGCGCTTATCGAGGATGTTTGCCAGCACCTTGCGCGCCTCGTCGGGGTTCTGCAGCGACCAGTCGGAGGCGCGCGCCGATTGCTCGACGAAATTGCGGGCGGCGTCGGGATGCGCGGCGATGAAGTCGCGCCTGAGCACGACGAAGCCGCCGGCCAGCTCGCCCAGCACGTCGGTGTCGTTGAACACGCCGCGCACGCCGCCATTGTCGACCAGCGCCCCGGCAAACGTCGCCTGCCAGTAGCCGAGCGCCGCGATGTCGACCTGGCGGGAGCGCAAGGTCTGCTCGAGCTGCGGTCCGGGTACGACAACGAGATTGGCGGCGTCCGGAGACAGGCCGACGCTGTGCAGCGCCTCGCGCACGGTGTAGTCGAGATGGGCGCCGAGCGTGTTGACGGCGATGGTCTTGCCGGCAATGTCGGCGATCGATTTGATCGGGCTGTCGTCCAGCACGTAGAAGACGCTGCGCACCTTGCTGTTGATGCCGTTGCTCGGATAGACGGCGACGAAGTCGTTGCCGCCGGAGATCGAATTGATCACGGCGGCGGTTGCGGCCGAGCCAATATCGACGCTGCCAGAGGCGAGCGCAAACAACGATTCCGGGCCGCCGCCGGAATAGCCGACATTCTCGATCTCGATACCGAGGCCTTTGAAATAGCCGAGCTCGCCGGCCAGCTCATGCGGAGAGATGCTGCCGCGGCTGGCGAGGGAGCGGAACTTCACTGGTGCGGCTTCGGCAAGGGCGAGGCGCGGCAGGCCGGCGGCGAGAAGGCCGGCGGCGAAGGGCGCGCCAGCAAGCAGGGAACGGCGGGAGATTTTCATGGTCCGGGTCTTTCCTGATTTGAGTTCTGGCCTGGTTGAGATTGATAAAGGCGGTGGTCAGTCGACGGCATTGCTCCAGCGGCAGAGCCGCCGCTGCAGGCTCACCAGTGCCTGGTTGGCGATCAGGCCGAGGCCGGCGAGGATGACGATTGCCGCAAACATCAGCGGTATCTGGAAGTTGTACTGCGCGTTCATCACCTGGAAGCCGATGCCCTTGTTGGCGCCGATCATTTCGGACGCGATCAACAACAGCAGCGCCGTGGTGGCGCTGAGCCTCAGCCCAACGAAGATCGAGGGCACGGCGCCGGGCAGCACGACGCGACGGAAGACGGTGAGCTGCCTGGCGCCATAGACGCGCGCCATCTCCAGCAGTTTCGGATCGACCTGCTTGACGCCGCCGATGGTGTTGAGCAGCAGCGGAAACAGCGTCGCCCAGAAGATGACGAACACCTTGGAGGCTTCGCCGAGCCCGAGCAGCAGGATGAACACCGGATAGAGCGCCAGCGCCGAGGTCTGGCGGAAGACCTGCAGGATGGGATCGAGCGCGGTCTCGACCGCGCGCACCTGGCCCATGAACAGGCCAAGCGGGATGGCGACCAGCACGGCGGCCGCGAAGGCGAGACCGGCGCGCTGCAGGCTGATGGCGATGTCGCCGAGCAGAGTGCCGCCGGCCAGTCCCTTCCAAAGTGCCGCGACAATCATGTCGATCGGCGGCAGCACGGCCGCGTTGACCCAGCCGGCGCTGCTCGACGCTTGCCACATTGCGAGGAAAGCGATGAGGACGCCGTAGCGCGACAGGAAGCGAATTCCCGCCCGGCCGCCTAGGCGCAGGAAATCCGAGCCGAGGCTTGTCGTGCTGTCACGCGTGCCGAGGCTGGCGGCCTGTTCGATGTGCTGCAAGGTCATCGTCGTGCCTCTCGCTTCGAGGGTAGTGGGCTTCGTGGAATTATTCGGCGGCCAGCACGGCCGAGCGGGCGGCGGTCCACGGGTTTTCCGGCCGCCTCAGGCCGAGGTTCTCGCGCAGCGTCCTGCCTTCATAGGCGGTGCGGAACAGGCCGCGGCGCTGCAGTTCGGGGATCACCAGCTCGACGAAGTCGTCGAGCCCGCCGGGCAGCCAGGGCGGCAGGATGTTGAAGCCGTCGGCGGCTTCGTTGCCGAACCATTCCTCCAGCTGGTCGGCGACCTGCGTGGCGCTGCCGATGACGGTGTAATGGCCGCGGGCCGTCGCCACCCATTGATAGAGCTGGCGGATGGTGAAGTTGTGCTCGTCGGCAATCTGGCGGATCAGCGCCTGGCGGCTCTTCATGCCTTCGGTCTCCTTGCTTGGCGGCAGCGGGCCGTCGAGCGGATAGCCCCTGATGTCGAGCGTCTGGCCGGCCAGCCCGTTGAGCAGGGCGACGCCGTCTTCGGGCAGGATGAGATCGTTCAGCTGCTGGTATTTGGCGCGCGCTTCTTCTTCTGTGCGCCCGACGAAGGGTGCCACGCCCGGCATGATCAGCACCTGCTCGGGATCGCGGCCGACGGCCGTCACGCGCGCCTTGATATCGCGATAGAATTCCTGCGCCGACGCCAGGTTCTGATGAGCGGTGAAGATAACTTCCGCCGAGGCGGCGGCGAGCTTGCGACCGTCTTCGGATTGTCCCGCCTGCACCACGACCGGGTGCCCCTGCACCGGGCGCGGCACATTGAGCGGACCCTTGACGCTGAAATGCGCGCCCTTGTGGTCGATGTCGTGGAGCTTGTCCTTGTCGTAGAAGCGCCCCGATTTTTTGTCGCGGATGAAGGCATCGTCCTCCCAGCTGTCCCACAGCGCCTTGACCGTCTCGACGTGCTCGTGCGCGCGGGCATAGCGCTCGGCGTGGGCAGGCTGCGTATCGCGATTGAAGTTGCGCGCGGTTTCGTCGCCGGCCGAGGTCACGACATTCCAGCCGGCGCGGCCATTCGACAGATGATCGAGCGAGGCGAATTTGCGGGCGAGCGTGTAGGGCTCCTCGTAGGTGGTCGAGGCGGTGGCGATGAAGCCGAGATGCGTGGTAAGCGGCGCCAGCGCTGCAAACAGCGTCACCGGCTCGAAGCCGGCGATCTTGGCGTTGCCGCCTTCGCGGGCGCCGAGGCCGACCGTCAGATTGTCGGCGAGGAAATAGGCATCGAACAGGCCGCGCTCGGCGGTCAGGGCGAGCTGCTTGTGGAACTCGAAACTGGTGGCGCCATCGGCCGGCGCCTCGGGGTGACGCCAGGCGGCGATATGCTGTCCGCCGCCGGGCAGGAAAGCGCCAAGTTTGATTTGCCTGGATTGTTTGATTTGCCTGGATTTGGTGGATCTGGTCATCGCGGCGTGCTCCTGGGTGGATCGGGGGTGAATCTCGGGTCAGTGGTGCGTTCAGGCGGCAAGGCCGACGCCGTAGGGCACCCCGGTAACCCGGCATGCCTCGGCGACCGCTTGCCGGGTGCGGGCGTGGATGGCTTCCGACACCAGCACGCCATTGGCAAAATCCTTCTCGGAGGCGTAGATCGCGGTCGGCACGGTCAGCGCCTCGAAGAAGCCGAACAATGGCCGCAACTGGTGCTCGACGATCAGCGAATGGCGCTCGCCGCCGCCGGTCGCGGCAAGGATGACCGGCTTGCCCCTCAGCGATGACGGGTCGAGCAGGTCGAAGAAGTGCTTGAAAAGCCCGGTATAGCTGCCTTTGAAGGTCGGCGAGCCGGCCACCAGGATGTCGGCGCCCAGCAGCCGTTCGACTATGTTGCGCGCCGCTGGGTCGAGGTCGCCGAGGCGCCTTGCCTGCGGCAGGGACGCGCCGAGATCCTCGATGTCGAAGACGGCTGCGGCCGCGCCGATGCTTTCGGCCGCCTGCCCGACAATGTGGCTGATGAACGCCTTGGTCTTCGATGGCCGGGTCAAATTGCCCGACAGCCCCACCACGAGCTTTTTCGACATTCCTGGCTCCCTGTCCAAATGATCTATGTTAAGTCTAGAGAATTTGTAGAATTAAAAGAGCGAGAAAATTTCAAAGGTAGCGCATTGAGCGAACGGAGTTTGCGGAACACCAGCCGTAGTTGGTTCATTCAATGCGGCGTACTGCGCCGGCGCAGCGCATCGAGCAGCGACGCAAAGGCCTGCCAGCGCCTTGTCCTCGGGCTGCGGTGAATCAAGCCAATTTGATTCAAATCCGGCTGTGGATATTTGCTTTTGGGTAAATCGAGGCGGCCATCCTGCCGGCCGGCGGGCAACAGGGAGAAGCCGATGACAAGCGACTTTGCCGCCGCACACCTCCATCTTGAACGAGCCAGCCATTATTTGAGCGGCGAGGACGAGACGAGCCGCACGGCTCGTGCGGCTGTGGATCATCTGATCGATGCGATTGTCGCAGTGCAATACAAACGGCCGATGGGCGACGTAGTGGAATTTCCAGGACCGGCAAAGCTGGGACAATCCGCAAGCGGGACGGGTTAACTCAACCGGCGGCGTCCTTTTGTCCTGCCTGATCACATGAACCAGGTTGCCACCAGGCCGATCGTCGCCGAGAAGATGGCGGCGGTCGTTGCCCAACCGAGTATGTTGGTGCTGCGGCTGTTCACCTGGTTGCCCATGATCCTGCGGCTGTTCGTCATCAGCATGATGAGCAGCAGCAAGGGCGGCGTCGAGAAGCCCTGAACTATGCCGGACCAGACCAGCGCCTTCATCGGATTGAAGCCGAGGAAGTTGAGGCCGGCGGCGATCACCGTAAAAAATCCGATGGCGAGATAAAATTTGGGCGCCTCTCGAGCCCGGGCGTGCAGGCTGTTTTTCCAGCCGATGGCTTGTGCCACGTCATAGGCAGCGCCGGTAGTCATGACAGGAACCGCTAGGAAACCGACGCCGATCACGCCTGCGGCGAACAGGACGCTTGCGGCCTGGCCGGCTAGCGGGCGCAGCGCCTCCGCCGCTTGCGCAGCCGTGTCGATATCGTGGTGGCCCGTCTTGTAGAGCGTAGCACCCGTCGACAGAATGATGAAATACATGATGAGATTTGAAAACATCATGCCGATGAGAATGTCCCGGCGAGAGCGACGGAGTTCGCTGTCGGTAGCGCCCTTCCTTTGCCCGAGCGTCGTTCGCCCCTGTGCAATCTCCTCCTCGACCTCCTCATTGGACTGCCACGTGTAGAGATAGGCGGACAGCGTCGTGCCGATAATGGCGACCAGGATCGACAGGAACTCACGGTTGAATTCGATCCGCGGAAGCAGCGTTCCGCGCAGTACGGCCGCGGCGTCCGGCTTGGCCAGAATGGCGGCACCGACATAGGCGAGCAGCGCCAACGCCAGCCACCGAAAGATGTTGCGGATCAAAGTATAGGAGCCGAAGACCTGGAGGGCGAAGATGATGGCGGCGACGAACAGCACGATCAGCGGGATGGGAAGTGGCACGAACATGTTGATCGCGGCCGCCATTCCACCAAGATCCGCCGCTGCCTCGATGGTGTTGCCGACGAGCACACCCAACAGCACCGACCAGAGCAGCCACCGCGGATAGAAGTCCTTGATGACGTGGAACAATCCGCGCCCGGATACCTGACCAAGCTTCGACGACAGGTAGACGACCGCATACATCATCGGCAACGTCACCGGAGCCGTCCAAAGCAGGTCGGGTCCGAAGCGGGCGCCGGCGCTGGCATAGGTGCCTATCGCAGAACAATCGTCGTCGGCTGCCCCGGTTATCAGGCCGAGGCCGAGCGCTCGGCCTATGCCGCCATTCCTCTCCTCCGGTGAGTTGGAACGGTCAGAACCGGCCTGCCTCATTGCGATCGGACCGGGTTGGGATGGAAGGGCGTGGGCACGGCCTTCCATGCCACGATCGTAAGGATCGGTCGCGCCGCTGATCTCATTTTGCTTCCTCAACAACTTTGCCCAAACCCGGCGCGCCATGACTTGTTCCGTGGCCTGGCGGAGCAGAGGCTTGCCCCAGATCCTTCCCTCCGGGGGGTAAGCCTGAAAGTTCGGGTTGACCGCTTCTGAAGGCGAAGCGACTATCCGTGCGAGGTGAATTCCGCAGGAGGAAATACGATGGACGAGCCCGATCGGTGGCGCCACATGTCGAGTGCGCCAAGGGACGGCAGCAGAATCCTTGTCACGGTTCGGCCATCCGAACAGGGGCCGGCCGAAGTCGACATGGCTTTCTGGGCCCGGGCCGATCAGTTCGGCAGCGAAGGCTGGAGGGCTTCCGACTCTTCTCCGGGACGCATCGTCGAATATGCCGAACCGGAGCTGAAGTGCTGGATGCCGCTGCCGTCGGCCAATCTGAGCAAGGGTTCGATGCCGAGCCCCTGGGAGGAGGATGATGTCCCGCTGCTGGATGGCTCGGGGATCTGAGGTGAGCTGTCGCGGTCGCTACAGGACCGCGTTGGGGCCGAAGCTGCCGATCTCCCCCCTCGTGGGGGAGATGTCCGGCAGGACAGAGGGGGGCGCCGTAGAACGCCGACCTCGATCGCCAAAGAGCGTTGACAATGCCTCACACGCCATTGCCTCCACGACACCGCGCAAATGCCAAATCGATGCCCAAGGCCAGCACATTGGCATTGTGACTGGGCTCGCCGCTGCATCCTGAATGGGTGGCCAAAGCGCGAGTTCCGTGAGCGACGGATGGGCAGCAGAACCCTGGCAAGACCGGCGGGACAGCGCCCCCCTTGTAACTTGGAAACGACCACTTCTCTGTCCTGCCGGACATCTCCCCCACGAGGGGGGAGATTGGCTCTCATCTCGGCTTTTCGCTAGTCTCCAACGTTGCAAGAACGGCGCTCCCGTTAAAGCTGCCAATCTCCCCCGGGGGGAGATGCCAAGTGGTGCCAAAGAGGGCAGGACACAGGGGTCGCAAAGGAATGCCAACGCCGCGGTGATGCCCGCCTTCGTCAGAACAGGAACGCGGCGGTGGCGGGGTTCGGGCCGGTGCGGCCGTCGGGCGAATCCATGCCCCGGATGAGCTCGAGGTCCTTCGCTTCCAGCTCGAAATCGAAGACATCGAAATTGGCGGCGATCCGGTCCTGGTGGATCGATTTCGGGATGACGATCAGCCCTTCCTGAAGGTGCCACCTGATAATCACCTGCGCCACCGACTTGCCGTGTTTCCTGGCGATGCTTTCGAGCGTCGGATCGCTCAACAGCCGGCCGCTGCCCAGCGGGCTCCAGCTCTCGATGCGGATGTTGTGCCTGTCGTGGAATTCACGTTTGTCACGCTGCTGGAAGCGGGGGTGGAGCTCGATCTGGTTGACGGTCGGCGTGACGCCGGTCTCGCCGATGATCCGTTCGAGATGGTCCTGGTTGAAGTTCGAAACGCCGATCGACTTGATGCGGCCTGATTGCCTGAGTTCGATCAGCGTCTTCCAGGCCTCGACATATCTGTCCTGGCTGGGTACCGGCCAATGGATCAGGAACAGGTCGATCTGTTCGATGCCGAGCTTGCTCATCGTCCCGTCGAAGGCGCGCAAGGCGGCGTCGCGCTGATGGGCGCCGTTGCGCAGTTTCGAGGTGATGAACAACTCGCTTCTCGGCACGCCGGCCGAGCGGATCGCCTGCCCGACACCTTCTTCGTTCTGATAGCCTTCGGCGGTGTCGATCAGCCTGTAGCCGGCCTCGATTCCCCAGCGCACTACCTTGGCGGTGATGGCTGGATCGACCTGCCACACGCCGAGGCCGATTTGCGGAATGGCGGAGCCGTCGTTCAATCTGATTTGTTCAGGTCTTTTCAGGGTAATCTGTTCAGGCATGTTCAGGTCCTTCTGCATCGTTCCGCCCGGCGCAGGCTCTATCTAGTCTGAATGGCCGCCAAAGCCAGTCGATATCAGGAGAATGTGAGGAGACGGACGTGAAGCGCTGATCTTCCGCTTCGGGCCGACAGCTCTCTGTGACCCACGGACTCCAGGGAACTCCATTCAGGACGATCCCGCTGTCGCGGATTTCTGTGGTATTCTGTGGATTATTCGAGGAGGCGACTGCGTTGACCAACAGCTTGGAAGCCGAAGGAGCAAGAGACTGGTCGCCCCTGCTGGTCGCGGCAGAACAAGGCGATGCGGATGCGGTTCGATCGGAATTGGCGGCTGGCGCCGACATCAATCAGTCGGACGACGGCGGCTGGTCTGCACTTCACCTTTCAGCCCTCAATGACCGCACAGCGGTGGTCGAGGTGCTGATCGAAGACCCGGAAATCGATGTGAATGCCAGAAACAAGTGGAAGAGCACGCCCTTGAGCCTTGCGTCGGCCAAGGGACATTACTCGTGTATCTCAGGCCTCGTGAGACACCCCCAAATAGAGATCAACGCGCGAGCTGACTACTACGGCAGAACGGCTCTTATCGAGGCGGCGAAGAACGGGCATCTCGAAGTCGTCAAGTTGCTCGTGGAGAATGGCGCGGAAGTAAATCTGACCGACAAGACGGGGAGAAACAACGCGCTCATCGAGGCTATCAAAGGGCGGCACTACGAGATCGCGGAATACCTGCTGGATTCTGGGAAAGTGAGCTTTATCAACAAAGAAATAAGGCTAAACGCCCTGATCTGGGCTGGCAGCTGCCACAACCCTCAGCATCGAAAAGCTGGAAGCCGCGATCCACAGTTTCTTCAACGGCAAATAAGGGCCTCGCCCTTACTGTCGCGGGCCGTCCGTATCTCCCGTCACGTCGATGCGCTCGATGGCGCAAACCGCCCTGCGGCGCTTCACATAATTTATTCAACCAAACGGTTGACTATCTCAAAGCGTGCATCTATATTCAACTACATGGTTGAATTACAAACACCTCAGATGGATGCGGTCTTTCACGCCCTTGGCGACGCCACGCGCCGGCACATGCTTCGCGATCTCGCCGATGGCGAGAAAACGGTAAGCCAGCTGGCGGAACCCTTCGCGATGTCGCTCGCGGCGGCCTCCAAGCACATCAAGACGCTGGAGAACGCAGGGCTTATTCGTCGAGAGGTGAGGGGCCGCACGCATCTGTGCCGACTAGCCCCCGGACCGCTGGCCAGCGCCCATCAGTGGCTCAGCTTCTACGAGCGCTTCTGGACAGGTCGTCTCGATGTCCTCGAACGCCTTCTTCGCGAAGAGGACGCACGCAAAGCCCAGGATGAGCCCAGGAAATCGCCCAATCCGAAAGAAGGAGACGAGCAATGAACCAGATGAGAAGCATCGACGCCTATGGCGCGCTAAGCGAGCCCGCCACGTTCACTATCCAGCGCCTTTTGCCCGGACCCATCGAGCGCGTCTGGGCCTATCTCACTGAGAGTGACCTGCGCCGACAGTGGATGGCAGCGGGCCAGATGGAAATGAAGGCGGGCAGCTCGTTCGAATTGGTCTGGCGTAACGACGAGCTGACGGACCCGCCTGGCCAGCGCCCCGCGGGCTTTCCCGAAGAGCATCGGATGGAGGGCCGGATCACCGAACTCGATCCGCCGCGCCAGCTTTCCATCACCTGGGGAAATACCGGCGGCGTCTCCTTCTTGCTGGAGGCGAAGGGTAGCGATGTGCTGCTCACCGTCGTCCATCGCCGCCTGCCGGAACGTGCAATCCAGCTCAACATCACGGCCGGCTGGCACATGCACCTCGACCTGCTGGCCGCCCGCCTGGCTGGCAAGCCGCCGACCTCGTTCTGGGACGGCTGGAGCCGCCTGCGGGAAGAATACGATCGCCGCCTGCCGGCCTGATGTAACTCGCGGCGTCCATCCCTGAGGTCGCCGCCAGCAACACGAAGCAACGATGAAACGTGCTTGCATCCCGCAAGCCTGATGGAGGAAGTCATGCGCAAATTGATCGCTGGGATGAAAATCTCCGTCGACGGCAAGATGGAGGGGCCCGAGGGTTACGCCGATTGGGTCGACGCGTGGTCGGACGAATATGGCCTGACGCCGCAAATCGACGCCTGCCTGCTTGGCAGCGTCATGTATGCCGGCTACGAGCGCTACTGGAGCGCCATCCAGAACGAGCCCGACAAGCCGCTGCCGATGACCGGCAAATTGCCGAAGCCGGCCGAGCTCGAATGGGCCCGATTCGCCGCGCAGACCCCGCATTATGTGCTGTCGAACACAATGACTTCGGCCGCCTGGCCAAAGACGCGCTTCGTGCGGAATTTCGAGGATATCGCTGCGCTTAAACAGAAGCCCGGCAAAGACATCTACCTTATGGGCGGCGCCCGAATTACCGCGAGCCTTATCGATGCCGGGCTGGTCGATGAGCTCAGGCTGATCGTCTATCCGCTGCTCGCCGGTGAAGGAAAGGCGCTGTTTGGGACGGCGAAAAATCGTCGTGGGCTCGAACTGCGCAAAGTGGAGCAGCTTTCGGACGGCCGCGTCAGGCTGGTCTACGGGATCGGCTAATGCAGCCACCCTTGGCGGATCTAGCGGGGCCGAAGCGGAGGCCGTCCCGTCAACAGCGGGACAAGCCGGCGCGAGGAGAGCGATGCTTCCTATGCGAAGAATGCATCCCGGCTGCCGGCCGGTCAGGCAACGATACCGCGGCAGGCCCAGGCGACATTCGCAAAGGATCTCGGGCCGTCGGGCCGGCCGGCCTCATAGGCGTCGCGCATGGCGGCGTCGACGCGCGCCCGCTCTTCTGGATCGAGCGTGGCCACATACTTGCCGAGCGGCCCTTCGCCGGCGGCTATCGGCGCCCAGTAATCGTCGAAGTTTTGATAGTCCATGCGGATCATCAGCTCGGTCTCCGTAACGTCGCGGAGACCCTGCTCGACAAAGGTCCGTTTCATTTCACCCGGCTGCATCATCGGCTGCGTGCAATAGCGGGCGCGCAGCTGGCGTCCGCCTTCGCTGAGCACCGCCACCGTGTCGATCATCATGCGCATCCCCGGCATGCCGCCGAGATGGTCCCATACCGTCGCCGCGACCACGCCGCCCGGCCGCACGACGCGGCGCATCTCGGCGACTGCCTTGCCGGCTTCGGGCACGAAATGGAGCACGAGCAGGGCCAGGGCACGGTCGAACGCGCCGTCCTCAAAGGGCAGGGCGCAGGCATCCGCCTGACGGATTTTTATCCGCGGATCGGAGTTGCGCCGGATTGCCTCCTCGACAAAAACGCCTGAAAAGTCGATCGCGGCGACCTCACGGAGGTCAGCGGCCTTGACGAGCGCGAAGGTCAGGCTGCCGGTGCCGCAACCGACGTCGAGGATCTTTTCGCCGTCTTTAAGGCCCGCAAAGTCGATGAACAGCGGCGCGAGCCTTTGGCTCCAGCGGCCCATGAGCTGCTCATAGCCGGCAGCATGGTGAACATTGAAACTTGAAGTCATCGAAGCCTCCTCCCAAAGCCGTATGCTAGACTTCGGCGGCCACTGACGAAAGCCATTTTTGGCGCGTGTTGGTTCGGTCACCCGGGCCGCGCGAAGACATCGCCAGCCGGATTTGATGGCGCCGGACAGCCAGCCTCCGTGGCCTTGACCACCTAATTGGCGGGCAACCCGCGGCGCTTCCATTCACTGCGCGGCACCGGATTTCCAACACGGAAGGCGAACGACACGACTTTCGTTGCGTCCGGATCGACCTCACAACGAAAGCTCAGATCGTACCACTGCCCGTTTGCGGGGAACGGCGCACTGGCGACGTTCATGACCGTGCCGGCCTTCAGCCGATACTCAAGCAAGCTGTCTGGGAAATAGGGGGGCGACGCGTGCACCAATTGCTGTGCGAGCTCCGTGTTGCAGAGCTGACCGATTCGTACGGCGCGCGGCACGTTTTTCATGGCGGTTGTCGCGATCGGATCATCGGTTGCTGCTTGCGAGAACAATCTTTTCGCTTCTTCAAGCTTCAACGGCTTTTGCACGTTAGCGACATCCGCTGGCTTGGGCTTCGGCGGCTGTGATGCGCCAGGCGGCGGAGCCTGGTCGTTCCCGTCGACCGCAGTCACGGCAGGTGGCTGTGCAAGATCCTGGTTATTGGGATCTTGCGGCGCTGGCGGTTGTTCCGAACCATCCTCCGCACTGTTGCCGTCCAGAGACTTGCGCGGACCGGCGTCCTTCTCACCGAATTGGAAGACAGGTCTCTGCGCGGCGACCTCACGGCTCGCCGTCGGCTCGACCTTTGCTTCCGGCGGCTTTTCCGTCTTGGGCGGTTCAGCGGGGGACGGAGGTTTGGTTTTTTCCGGCGGTTTGGGCGGCGGCACGATATCCACCGCAATGGCCTGCTCCTTCCCTGGCTGCGAGAGCGTTGCCGGCAGTCCGAACAACAAAAACGCGACGATCAGCAGATGCAGGGCAATCGAAGTGGGCAAGGCCCACCCGAATACCCGGCGCTGATCCCGTATGTCGTTTCTCATCGTGGCCGGTGTGTGGAATGAAATATTGGCGGCATCAAGCATCGATGCCGCCAGACGTCGAAATAACCCGCTGCGAATCGAAAGTCGGCGGCTGCAATACGGCGCGTCATCCAATCGTGTGGCGTCTGCGTCCGCGCAGGGGGACCGGGCTAGCAGCGTATGCAGCAAGTCGTCATTTCAGGCGGCTAGCAGGCACGCCCTGTCGGCACGGTGTCGCCGGTTGAAATCACAGGGAAACCGATAGCCCGCCGTCAACGGCCAGCACGTGCCCGTTGACGTAAGCGGCAGCGTCGGAGGCGAGAAACACTACGGCTCCGCCGAGTTCCTCAGGCTGGGCCCAGCGGCCCGCGGGGGTTCGTGCCTCGACCCATTTGGTGAAGGCCTCGTCGTGCATAAGTGCGGTGTTGAGCTCGGTGGCGAAATAGCCTGGGGCGATCGCGTTGACGGTGATGCCGTGGCGGCCCAGCTCAGCGGCAGTTGAGCGTGTCAGCCCATGTAGCCCCGCCTTTGCCGCCACATAGGCGTGAATGGTGGGACGGCCAAGGATCGCTGCGACCGATCCGGTGTTTATTATGCGCCCGAACTTGTTTGGCAGCATCAGGCGCACCGCGTCGCGCATCATGCGGAAGCAAGCCGAAAGATTGACGGCAACCACGTGGTTGAAATCCTCGTCCTGCCATTCGACCAGCGGTTTACGATGCTGGATGCCGGCGTTGTTGACCAGAATGTCGAGGCGGCCGTGGCGTTCGACGATTCCTTCGAGCGACACCCTTGAGATCGCCGCATCGGTGACATCGAACGGCAGGGCTTCTGCACCTATCCTGTCCGCCGCGGCGGAAAGGGCGGCCACGTCGCGGGCATTGACGACCACCGTCGCGCCGTTTTCCGCAAGTGCCTTGGCCATGGCGAAACCAAGACCACGCGAGGCACCCGTGACCAATGCGACACGGCCCTTGAGCGAGAACAATTCCGGCATTGAGATCCCCTATGGAAAAGGGCGGGAGTTTCCTCCCGCCCAAAAGCACTATTTGGCGACGCAGGTGTCGGCTGTCTCCGGAGTGCAGACATCGAGGCCCGTGTAGGTCGGGTCGGCCGGCGGAGCCTTGCCGTCCTTCATGTCCTTCAGCGCCATCATCGTCTTGTAGCCCATCTCGAACGGCCGCTGGCCGACCTGGCCAAGCGAGAAACCTTCCTTCATCTGGTCGATCTGTACCGGAAGCGTGTCGGCGACGACAAGGGCCAGGGCCTTCGAGGCGATCTTGTCCTTGTACGGTGCGACGGCGGCGCGGTTGGCATCAGGGATGAACTGCGGGAAGCCACCGGTTGGGACAAACGCGTCGAGGTTCGGGTTTTTCGCCATGATATCCTCGAACTGTTGCACCGAAAGCGGGAAATCATCGTTGGTGTAGAGCGGACAGCCTTCGATTTCGGTCCAGCCGTTCTGGCCTGTCAGCCGATCTCCGGGCGAGGCCGCCGATTTGGTGCCCGAAAGCGTATCGCGAATGCCCTGCATGCGCTCGTTGTGGTTGGCCGCCGCGGCGCCGCCGGACTGGATGCAGATCGTGCCGCCTTTGGGCTTGATCTGCATGACAAGCTTGGCGAGGTTCACGCCGATCTCGTAATTGTGGGTGCCTATGTAGGCAACGCGCAGATCCTTGTTTTCGGGCAGGAGATCGGAGTCCCAGGTGAGAACCGGGATACCGGCCTCCTTGGCGGCCTGCAGCGCAACCGCCATCGCCGCGGCGTTCGATGGCGACACGGCGATGCCGTCCACCTTCTTGGCCACGAGATCCTGCACGATCTGCACCTGCTCGTCGCCGCCGCCATGTTCGCCGGGACCGATATACATGCACTCCACAGCGCCATTGGATTCGGCCTCGGCCTTCTTGCAGCCGTCGCGTGCCTGGTCGAAGAAAGGATTGTTCATGTTCTTCGGCACCAGGGCGAAGGTGTATTTCGCCTGGGCGCCGGAAACGGCGAGCACCATTGCGCCAAGCGCGACGGCGGCCGTGAGCAGATGTTTTTTCATGTGACGTTCTCCTCCTTGGTGTGATGTCCCGCAAGCCTCCCGCCGGCGGGTTTCTAGCGGCGTTTTTTGGGCATCAAGACTGCCAGCGACGCGGCGAGAATCGATTTGCCGCCGGTTTGCATGCCCAAGAGAACCGCAAGAACGATGAAGGCGCCGACGAAGGCACCCTGCCAGTTTGAATCGATGCCGGCCATCAGCAGCGCGTTCCTGATCACCTCGAGGAAGGCGGAACCGATGATCGCACCGAAGGCCGTGCCGGCGCCGCCCATGAGGCTGGCGCCGCCAATGACTGTCGCGGCGATAACGCGCAGCTCATAGCCTTGGCCCATGGCATTGATGGCCGAGCCGTTATAGCCGAGGAGCAGGAGCGAGGCGAGCGCGGCGGTGAAAGCCGAGAAGACATAGGCCTGGAATTTGATCCAGTTGACCGGAACGCCGGTGAGCCGTGCCGCCTCCTCATTGCCGCCGATGGCGAAGAGATGCCGGGCCCAGGCAGTGAAGTTGAACACGAAGCCGACAATCAGGGCCAGGATCACCATGGTCCAGAATTGTGACGACAGTTCTGGTATCCAATGCGGTGCCCAGTCCTCCAGACCATGCCGCGGCCATTTCCACTGACCGATTGCCTTTACGATCGGGGCATCGGGCCCGAACTGGTAGAGCATCTGGTTGGCCGAGAATACGACCGCCAGCGAGCGCGCGACGGACAGCATGCCGAGGGTGACCACAAAGGACGGCATCCCGACATAGGCGACAAAGAATCCATTGACCGCGCCACAGGCCAGACCGGAGAAAAGGCCCATGGCGAAGGCGACGTACCAGGGATAGTGCCAGGTGAGGAACAGGCCGGCGACGATGACCACGAGACCCATGACGGAGCCGACCGACAGATCTATACCGCCGGTGATGATGACGATCGTCATGCCAAGTGCCATGATGCCGAAAGGTGCGAAATTGCGCGTCACATTGGCGACGTTTTCAGAGGTGCCGAAGCTCGGCTCCATCGCAGTCATCAACATGACGAGCGCGATGAGCGCGATCGTCACCCAGAAGGGCTGACTTGAAATCACACGTTGGAGAACTGTTTTTTCCTTGGTCGGAACGAAATCCGACATGACCGGCCGGCCATGTTCTTCGACTGAGCCCTGAACGCCAACTGACTCCTGAACACTATTCGCCACGGATGGCCCCCGTTATCAGTCCAGTGATTTCCTCGGGCGACGTTTTGTCGGCTGGCTTGTCGGCAACTTTCGAGCCCCGCCTGAGGACGATAATACGATCTGCCACGGCGAACACATCAGGCATTCGGTGACTGATCAGCATGACGCCGACTCCTTGTGCTTTGAGGCGCCGGATCAGTTCGAGTACTTCCGCCACCTGGCGCACTGAGATGGCGGCCGTTGGTTCGTCCATCAGCACCAGCTTGGCATTTGAAAGTCGGGTCCGCGCGATGGCGACCGCCTGGCGCTGCCCACCCGACATCTTTCTGACGAGGTCGCGCGGCCGGGTTTCCGATTTGAGTTCCTTGAACAGCGCAGCCGAGCGATCGATCATCGCCTGCTTGTCAAGAATCCTGATCGGCCAGAAGCCTTTCTTGATCTCGCGCCCCAGAAAGACGTTCTGCGCGGCTGTCAAGTTATCGGCGAGCGCCAGGTCCTGATAAACAACTTCGATCCCTTTGGCGCGGGCCTGCACAGGCTGGTGGAAGTGGCACACCTCGCCCTCGACTACAATTTCGCCGTCGCTCGGAGGAAAATTCCCGGCCACCGTCTTGACTATCGTCGACTTGCCGGCGCCGTTATCCCCCATGAGACCAACGACTTCGCCTCGCTCCACCTGGAAGCTGACGTCGGTCAGGGCCTGGATAGCCCCGAAATTCTTGGAGACGTGGCGAACCTCAAGCACCGGCATCGCGGTCCTCCCGGGACAACATTTTGTCGGTCTTGTCCCTAGTCTATTCACAGCAGCTAATCAGCGAAACGTATTCAACACAATCATTTATTAGGTCAGGCCTCTCGGCAGTGACACGCGTCGTCCTAGGCCGTGACCTTGTAGCTGCTGCAGAACACCGAGGCGCTCGGCCGGTCCTTAAGACAATTACCAGGCGATTCTCAGGCTTGCGCCGCTTCATATCCGTCTCGGGTGAAATGAGTGGCATTTTGCGAGCGGTGCCAACGCCTCGGGTATGGAGCGCGGCAGAACACGGCTTTACGTCATTCAAACACACGAGGACAGTGGCCAAGCCTGTCCCTAGCCTGCGTCGGCCAGAGCGCACGTCAGGAGATGAACCCCGTATTCGGGGAGGCGAGGTCAAGAGTTGAAAGTCCGCTCCTTAACGGCGCTGCACGAGAGGGATATTCGGTCATGAATTTCAAAGGTTTGATCAAGCGTGCCGAGACTGTGGAAAGAGCGTTCAAGGAGCTCGAAACCGATTTGGCGGATGCGTTTAGCGAATGTCTCAACGTGGACGATCAGCCGCCGCTGAACGACGTCACTGTGCCGGATGAGACGGTATCGGATGAGAATCTCGGGGCAACGGATGACAGCTCGCAGATCGAGGCCAATGCGGACGCCTTCGAGACCGCACGACGGCTGTCCCCCCATACGCAAACCCGGCTGGCTGCCTTAAGCGCGGTCGATGGGCTCTTTCACGACGCGCAGGAGTATCTGGGGGAGATCAATGCGAAACTGTCGGAGATCGCGACCTCGCATCATCTGACGGGCGAATTTCTAAAACTGCTCCACGGCGACATTCTTCGCGCCAACGAATTGGAGCTGGCAAATACTGGCCTGACCGCGCAGCAAAGGGTGCTGTCCGAACAGCTCCACGATGCAACCAGAAAGCAGCGCGAGCGCGACAGCGCTATCGAGGCCCTGCAGCAGCACGAGGCAAGCCTGGTCGAGGACAAGGAAGCACTTCGCGGCGCGCTGGCTGCGGCAAGGCTGGAACTTGTCGTGGCAGGCAATGCGAGCGCAAAACGCGAGGCCGAGTTCGGCGAGCTTGTCAAAACACTCTCAGCCAGAGCCGTCGAGGCCAACAGACGCTCGCGCGAGAACGAAATGCTGCGGGAGAAACATGTCAGCTTGTCGATCGACCTCGACAAGGCGCTGAAACGGGAAGCCGAGGCCCGGCACAGGCTGGACGAACTCTCGACTGTCCATGCCAATGATGCCGCGCAGCTTTCGGAACTGCTGGCCGCGCTTGGCAAGAGCGAGAAAGAGGAGATGCGGCTGCAGAAATCGCTCGATATGGCGCAGGCGAAGCTATCGGAAATAACGGAAGCAGCCCGCCTCAGGGACGGTGACAGGGAAGCCGAGCTTGCACGCAGTGTCGCGGAGATGACCGGCTTGCGTTCTGAAATCGAGGACCTTCGATCGCGGCTGGAGGCCGCCTCCAACCAGAACAGCGAAGCCGCCAGCGAGATCGCCAGGCTCAAGGCCCAAGCGAGCGACGCGGTGGCCGAAAGGCAAATTGTCGAGCAAAAATTGTCTGCTCTCATGAAAGAGAGCGAAAACGACAAGATGAACCTTTCCGCAATCAGCGCAAATTTTTCGCAGCTTTCTCTGCAACAGGCATCCGAACAGATACAGTTCGACGTCCAGAGGCAGGAATGCGAGGATCTGCGAGCCGAAGTCGCGTCGCTTCAAGCCCGGGTCAAGGAACTGTTGCCCTATGAGCGGCTCCACAAGGTCACCAACGCCAGACCGCGTGAAGACGGCGTGGTCGAGATCACCGCCGCGGTGGCGGAGAAGGCCCGCGCCGGCAGGCGGCGCCTCCGCCTGCGCGCTGCATCCTAGCTCAGGCGCGGCTGTCTGAATTTCGACTGGTGTGATGCGGACATCCGTCAATGGATGGCGGGTCGAGGGTGAGGCTGGCCTTCCCTGCGTCGGCCTGCAATAGTGCACGCCGGTGAAGCGGAGGGGCTGAGCATGCGGCTGTTCATAAACCGGAATCACCTCCGGTGGAGGATGTTGGCCTTCATCGCAATCATGACGCTTTTGCCGAAGGCGGCGTCGGCCGATACCATCCCACCCGACAGGATCGCCGCCGCTCTGTCGAAGCTCGAATTGCTTGCCGAAGGCGTCGTCGCGGATGGTAGCGTGCCCGGTCTGGCCATCGGCGTCGTGCACGGCGACGAGGTGATCTTCCTCAAGGGGTTCGGGCATCGCGAAGCCGGAAAACCGGAGATCGTCGATGCCGACACGGTCTTCCAGATTGCCTCGCTCTCCAAGCCGGTCTCCGCCACCGTCGTGGCGGCGCTGGTCAGCGACGGGATCGCTTCGTGGGATTCCAAGATCGCCGACCTCGATCCGGCTTTCCGGCTCGCTCAGCCCTATCCGACCAGCGAACTCACGGTCCGCGATCTGTTTGCACACCGCAGCGGGCTTCCCGGCACCGCCGGCGACGACCTCGAGGACATCGGCTATGACCGCGCGGAGATCCTGCGCCGCCTGCGGTTCGTGTCGCCGTCATCCAGCTTTCGCGCGGGCTATTCCTACAGCAATTTCGGACTGACCGAGGGTGCCGTCGCGGCCGCGAAGCCGACAGGCAAATCATGGGAAGAGGTCGCCGAAGAGAAGCTCTACCGTCCGCTTGGAATGGCCTCGACCAGTTCCCGTCATTCGGACTTCATCAAGCACGCCAACCGCGCCGAGCTCCACGCCAAAATCGATGGCGCGTGGACCGCCAAGGTCCAGCGCTATCCGGATGCGCAGGCGCCAGCAGGCGGCGTCAGTTCCACCGCACGCGACCTCTCGCAATGGATGCGCCTTGTGCTCGGCAACGGGGACTACGCCGGCAAGAGACTCATTGCCGCCGATGCGCTGGACCAGACACATATTCCCTTGATGGTTCGCGGCAAGAACCCCGTCTCCGGAGGCGAGGCCTTCTACGGCCTCGGCTGGAATGTCGAATTCGGCCGGCACGGACCGATCTGGGGTCATGCGGGCGCCTTCAGCGCCGGCGCCCGCAGTCTGGTGATGCTCTTTCCCGAGGAGAAGCTTGGCATCGTCGTCATCGCCAACGCCTTTCCGACAGGCGTGCCGGAGGGACTGTCCGACAGCTTCGCCGATCTCGTCTTCGACGGAACGCTGGGAAAGGACAAGGTAAAGGCTTGGAATGATATCTATGCAGGCATGTTCGGCCCGGTGATTGCGGCGGCCAAGGCTACCTATGCCGCGCCGCCCTCTCCAGCAAGTCCGGCGGCGCCGGCCAGCGCCTATGCGGGCCGTTACTTCAACGACTTCATCGGCGATGCTATTGTGTCAGGCGAAGGAGACGCTCTTGTCCTCAAGGTCGGGCCTGCCGGTGCGCGGTCCTATCCACTGAAGCATTTCAACCGCGACCTCTTCGTGACCTTCCCCGATGCCGAGATGCCGGACAGGCCTTCGGCCGTCAGCTTTGCCCTCGGCCCCGACGGCAAGGCGTCGGCCATGACCGTCGAATTTCTCGACGACAATCGTCTCGGCACGCTGCAACGCGTGGGGGATTAGCCGCCGCCGGGCGGGCGATGCTTGCCGGTTCAGGATGCCGGGCCGAACTGGAGCAATTTGAAGCAATCGCCGCTTCCCGACTTCAACTGCGTCAGGAAGCTTTTTGACCGATCGATCCATTCCTGGTGCGACCTGGCATCGGCTTCGATCTCATTGGCCGGTGCAAGCTTGACGAAGTCGCGCCCCTTGCTGAAAAGCCAGCACGCGCGGCCGAGAAACCGCCTGCTGCGCTGGCGCAGGAGGTCGGCATCATAAAACACGTCGAGCACCTCCTGCTTGATCTTCCGCTCCTTTTCGGGATTGGCGATCGCAACCTCGATAGGCTCGCCGCCGATCGCATCCTGCAGGTCCCTGTAATCAAGGGCCATCTGGGTGGTGGCATATTTGATGTCGCTCTCGTCCCGGACGACGTTGAACCATAGCGTTGGGTTGAGCTCGTTGACGACGAACGATGCTTCGAAATCGCGCGACAGATTCAGGATATCGAACCCCTGAACATCGACGTCGCGCTCGACCAGAAGGATCTGGGAAACCTGCTTGGCGAGCGCCGTTCCGTGGGCGCTGACAGCGGCGTTGTCACCGCCGTGTTCCGGACTGACATAAGCACCACCATCATCCAGCAGCGCGTCGAATTCGCCGAGGGCCTCCACGACAGCGCTGCCGCGGGCAACACGTGCCGCCAGTTTGGCGAGAACCTGCTGGAGCTCCGCTTCGCGTTTGCGCTGGTCCTGATAATTCTGCTGGAAAAAGAAGATGAACAGGGACACGCCAATCCCGATCATGATCACGCCCAGCTGCGAAAAGATGTTGCGATAATATTCCAGCAGCTTTTCACGATGGCGTACGTCGTCGCGCACGCTGTGCGCCACGCGAAGATTGACGATCAGCGAAAGGACCAGCAGCCCGGCACCGACCAGGATAAGGCCGCCGATCAGGAGGTAGCCATGCCGTGAGTTGAAATCCATTCCTTTGCCGCGCTCCCGAAACCCCAGGACAGCGCAGACTAATACCATTCCGCCTCAACACCTACGATCATCCCCACCATCAGTCATGTTCTTACAGCCAGGACTACGCTCGCCATCCGCCTCGTTTCGTAGCGGTCTTCTCGCAGCCGGATTCAGGCCGCGTGCTTGGAACCAATGACGGGCGAGACTGTTCAGCTATGACTTTGATACGGCGCCGACGTGCCCGGCCGGCTGGGCATGCGGCGATCTTGAGGAGTTCTCATCATGAAGATTTCGTCCAGATTTCGTTCAGTCGCGGTTGCCGTCATAACTGCGGCGGCAGTTAGCTTTGCCAGCGTCGCACATGCCGACAGCGGTACGATCCGCTTCGCCATCTACAAGGCGGCCTTCTTCATCGGCGGCGCCGGAGGCGAGGGCACACTGACCTTCCATGGTCGCCGGTATCCCATCTCGGTCGGCGGCATCTCGGGCGGCCTCGCCTTCGGTGCCTCCAAGACCTATTTCAAAGGTACCGTGCGCCACATACGGCGCGCCCGGGATGTGACGGGGGTTTACGGCGCAGCGGGCGGTGGCGGCGCGCTCGGCAAAGGAGCCCAGGTGATCGTCATGACCAATGACAAGGGTGCCCAACTCGAACTCACAGGCAGGCAGGTAGGCCTGCAAGTCAATGCCGATCTCAGCGGTATGAGCATCTCGCTGAAATAAGGACAGTCACTGCATTCGTTATTCCTTGGATGGGCGGGATTTGGCCGCTCCAAACCGCAGCCCATCCATCAGCAGCGACACCAATCGGCGCGAGCGGTCGCGCCAGTCCTTCGTGTCCGGGGCCGAATAGATGCCGCCCAGCGCATGCAGCACGTCGGAGGCATCGACGTCGCTGCGGATCGAGCCGTCGGCGACCGCGGCATCGATCAGCCGCCGCAAGGCGAGCGTCACCCTGCCCGAAACGTCGGAGAACAGGGTGGAGTTGGTCGTGAGCAGGATGCGCAGGCTTGTCGACAGCCCGCGCTTGGTGGCGATGTAGTCGACGAAGCGCTGCATCCATTGTTCAAGCGCCACGTCGGGCGAATGATCGTGGGCGAGTTCGTCGGCCGCCTGGCACAGCCCTTCCACTTCGCGCCGATAAACCACCTCGACCAGATGCTCGCGGGTTGGGAAATGCCGGTAGAGCGTGCCGATGCCGACGCCGGCCTGGCGCGCAATCTCCTCCAGCGAGGCGTCGACGCCATGCGCGGCAAAGGCCTTTGCCGCGACCTCGACCAGCGCGTCGCGGTTGCGCTGCGCGTCGGCGCGCAGCGGTTTTGCAACGGCGGTTTCGGTTTTGTCTCCAGGTATGACGGGCGGCTCCGCGGCCAATTTCTTCTCCAGTGCTGATCCGAAGCATACCCGGATAGGCAGGCCCCGTTTCAAGAACGCAGACTCTTCCACCTTCGTTACGTCTCCGACAAATATAATCGCAAGTAACTATAATCACAGGATCGAGTTTGGGCCGGCGTTCCGGCAGGCGAGGCATCTTGCCCGCCTCCGGTGCACGGCGGGTGACGACGGAGGATATTTCCTCGCGGCCGGCACTCCTCATCTGTTCGGCCGATGCCGTGGGGCAAAAATGAGCCCACGTTGAGCGCGATCCCCTCAGGATCATTGGACTGTCCTGCCCCTACAGACAGTCCAGAGAGCACCACCGGCTTGGGCCGGTGGTGCTTTTTTGTCTCCCGGCATGACGGCTGGCTGCCCGCCCCCAATTTTCTCCAATTTCGATCAATTTCGATCCGGGGCTTGAACAGGGCGGAGCAGGCCCCTAGTTAATAAACGGAGGCGCCTCCGATTTGTGGAGCGCCTTTATCATGTAATCACGGGATCATGTAATCACGGGATCGGGTATGTCACGTCTTTCAACCTCGCAAACCGCGGCCCTCCCGGAGGTCGCATCAAGCCAAGCGGACCCCCGCTGCCCTGCCGGGCATCTCCCCCGCAAGGGGGGAGATTAGCTCACCTAGCCATAACCTGATCTTGCCGCTCGCTGGCCGGGCGCCAGATCATCCCCTCTCGCGTCAAGCAACTGGAGCCAGACGCCCCATGACAAGCAAAACCCGAACTCCGATCCAACTTCAAATCAACGGACATCGACATGAGCTCGAGGCAGAGCCGCGTGTTACCCTGCTCGACGCCTTGCGCGATCATCTCGGCCTGACCGGCACCAAGAAGGGCTGCGACCAAGGCCAGTGCGGCGCCTGCACCGTCCATATCGACGGCCAGCGCGTGCTGGCCTGCCTGACTCTTGCCGCGCAGGCCGAAGGACGTGCCATCACCACCATCGAAGGGCTTGCCGGGGAGGATGGCGCGCTACATGCGGTGCAGGCCGCCTTCCTCGAACAGGATGCCTTCCAGTGCGGCTATTGCACGCCGGGCCAGATCATGTCGGCGGTCGCCTGCATTCGCGAAGGCCATGCCGGCTCCGATGAGGAGATCCGCGAATACATGGCCGGCAATCTCTGCCGCTGCGGCGCATATCCGCATATCGTCGCCGCCGTGCGCCAGGCAGCCGTGGAGGCCACATCATGAGGGACTTTTCGTATCTCCGTGCCGGCTCGGTCGACGCAGCGCGTGAGGCAGCAGCACTGCCCGGCGCCATGCTGCTCGCCGGCGGCACGACGCTTGTCGATCTCGCCAAATGCGGCGTTGCCGAACCCGAGATCGTGGTCGACATCACCCATCTCACCGGACTGGACACGATCGTGATCGATGACCGGGGCGCCACGGTCGGGGCGCTGGCCGGGATGAGCACCGTGGCCGACCATGCCGGTATCAAGAGCCGGTTTCCTGCCGTTTCGGAGGCGCTGTGGCAGGCGGCATCGGCGCAGCTGCGCAACATGGCGACGATCGGCGGCAATTTGATGCAGCGTACACGCTGCCCCTATTTCCGCGATCCGTCGAATTTCCCCGCCTGCAACAAGCGCTCGCCCGGCAGCGGCTGCTCGGCGATCGGCGGCGTCACCCGCGGCCATGCCGTGCTCGGCACCAGCGAGGCCTGCATCGCCACCTATCCCGGCGACCTGGCGGTTGCACTCGTCGCTTTCGACGCAATCGTCCATCTCGGTGACCGCCAAATCGCCGTCGATAATTTTTTTCTGCTGCCGGGCAGCACGCCCGACAACGAACATGCGATCGAGCCGGGCGAGGTGATCACCGCGATCGGCATTCCCGCTTCGGCCGCCGCCCGCCGCTCGACCTATCTGAAAGTCCGCGACCGGCAATCCTATGAATTTGCCGCCGCAAGTGCCGCCGTCGGTGTCGAATTCGAGGCGGACGGCCGCACGATCCGCGACCTGCGCGTGGCGCTTGGCGGCGTCGCCACAAAACCGTGGCGGGCGCGTGCCGTGGAAGAGGCGCTGAAAGGCAAAGTGCTCGAGCCGGAGGTCGTCAGGCAAGCCAGCCTGCTCGCCGTCGAGGGCGCCGTCGACCATGGCGCCAACCACTACAAGATCCAACTGGCGCCGCGCGTCGTCGCCCGCGCCATCCTAAAAATGGGAGAAACGGCATGACCGTTCACGAGTTGAGAGCAAGACCCGGCGATGCCAAACACGGCGACGCTTCGGACGGTGCCGTCCTCGCCGATCAGGTCGGCGGCCGGCTGTCTCGCGTCGACGGCCCGGCCAAGATCACCGGTGCCGCCAAATATGCCGTCGAGCAGCGGCTCGACGGGCTTACCCATGCGGTGCTGGTCGAGAGCACCATTGCCGCCGGCCGGGTGCATTCGATCGACACGGCCGCTGCCGAAGCGTCGCCCGGCGTGCTGCTGGTGCTGACGCCTGACAATATCCTGCCGCTGAGAACCGCAACGGATTGGCTGGGCACGCCGCCGCCGGATGTCGCCTATTGCCCGCTGGCGCGCGACGTCACCTTCAGCGGCCAGCATGTCGGGGCAGTCATCGCTGAGAGCTTCGAACAGGCGGTCGCGGCCGCGGCGCTGGTCAAGATCGCCTATGACGAGACGCCGGCGATCGTCGACCTCAGCGATCCGAAGGCCGGCGACGGCATCCCGGTCGACGCCATGACCAAGGAATGGGGCGAGGCGGAGACAGCGTTCGCCTCGGCTCCGGTCAGGATCTGCAACGCTTACAACACGCCGCGCGAATACCAGGCGCCGATGGAGCCGCATGGCCTGATCGCAAAGTGGCAGGGCGACCAGCTGACGGTCTGGGAGCCGAGTCAATGGGTCGACGGCATGGCGCGGACCTATGCCGAATGGTTTGGCGTGCCGTTCGAGAATGTGCGCCTTGTCTCGCCCTATATTGGCGGCGGCTTCGGGTCCAAGGCGTTCGCCTATGGCTACGGCGCGGTGGCGGCAGCGGCCGCGAAAATGCTGGGACGGCCGGTGAAGCTGGCGGTCACCAGGCCGCAGACCTTCACCGCCTATGGCGGACGGGCGGCGACGCGCCAGACGGTAGCGCTCGGCGCCGATCGCGACGGCAAAATCCAGTCGATCGTGCATCGCGGCGTCAACGAGACCTCTGTCGACGGCATGTGGGTCGAGCCGCTCGGCTCGGTCACCTCGGTCATGTACGCGACGCCGAATTTCTCGTCGCGGCAGAACGTCGTGCGGGTCAACACGGTGGTGCCGGGGGCATTGCGCGCGCCGGGCGAGAACCCGAGCGCCTTCGGCATCGAAAGCGCCATTGACGAGCTCGCTTACGAGGCCGGCATCGATCCGCTGGAAATCCGGCTCAGGAACTATGCCGAGCAGGACCCGCATGCCAAGAAGCCGTGGTCGACACGGCAGCTGCGTGAGGCCTTCGCCGCCGGCGCCGAAGCCTTTGGCTGGTCGAAGCGGAACCCCCGGCCGCGTTCGATGCGCGACGGCAACCAGCTGATCGGCTGGGGTGTCGCCGCCGGCACCTATCCGGTGCGGCGCGCCTATGGCGAGGCCATGGTGCGCATCCTGGCCGACGGCTCGGTCGAGGTCGAAAGCTCATCGATCGACATGGGGCAAGGCACCTACACGATCCTGGCGCAGACCGCCGCCGAGGTGGTGGGCGTGCCGGCGGAAAACGTCGTCGTCAAGCTTGGCGATTCCCGCTATGCGCGAGCCGGCGTCACCGGCGGTTCGCGGCTGGCCGGGGTGATGACCGGCGCCGTCCACAAGGCGACGAGTGCCGCGCTCGACCAACTGATCGGGCTCGCCATCAGCGATCCGGCTTCGCCGTTCCATGCGCTGCAGGCCAACACGCTCGTCGTCGCCAATGGCCGCATCGCTTCACCGCGCGGCAACGGCCCTGAAGTTTCCATCGCCGAACTGCTCAGGAGCGTCGGGCGCGAGCATATCGAGGCGAAGGGCGACACCATGCCGGCCAATTCGACGGTCGAGGACCGCTACAAGAACTACACCACCATAGCCATGGCGCTGCCACACACCGAGGGCGACTATTCCCGCTACAGCTGGTGCGCGCATTTCATCGAAGTGCGCGTCGACGAGGACTTTGGCACGGTTCGTGTGTCGCGTGTGGTGTCGGCGCTGGATTCGGGCCGGCTCTACAACCCCAAGCTCGCCGAAAGCCAGTGGAAGGGCGGTATCATCATGGGCATCGGCCAGGCGCTGCTCGAGGAAGGCATCGTCGACCGCCGGCATGGGCGCATCGTCAACAACAATCTCGCCGACTATCTCATCGCCACGAATGCCGACATTCCCGATATCGAGGTGATCTCGGTCGGTATTCCCGATCCGCACTCCTCGGTGCTTGGCGGCAAGGGGGTCGGCGAACTGGGCATTGTTGGCGTGGCGCCGGCGATCGCCAACGCGGTGTTCCACGCCACCGGGAAAAGGGTGCGGGACCTGCCGATCACGCTGGAGAAGCTGATTTAAGAGCAGACAGCGAAGCTGCCAATCTCCCCCCTTGTGGGCCTGTTGCGTAATTCGCTGATTGTGATTCTCTGAGACGAAGCTCGGAGGGAATCGCGATGGCAGTGAAGCAGATGGGCCAGT